>JABZHK010000127.1:0-3762 GCA_015258885.1 Atopobium sp. | reverse complement strand
TTTACGGAGTGCTGTGTAGGCTTAGTCTTGACCTCATGAGCAGCAGCAATATAAGGAACAAGGCTCACGTGAATAATAGCAACGTTGCTTGCGCCACGCTCTTTTCTAAACTGGCGAATTGCCTCAACAAAAGGCTGAGACTCAATATCACCAATAGTGCCACCAAGCTCTGTAATGACTACATCGGCATTAGTAACCTCTTCAATGCGAGCAAAACGAGCCTTAATTGCATCAGTTACATGAGGAATTACCTGAACTGTACCACCAAGGAAGTCTCCAGCGCGCTCACGCTGAATCAAAGACTGATAAATGAGGCCAGTGGTGAAGTTAGACTCCCTGGTAAGGTTCTCATCAATAAAGCGCTCATAATGACCAAGGTCAAGGTCAGTCTCTTTACCGTCCTCAGTGACAAAAACCTCACCATGCTGGAAAGGACTCATAGTGCCTGGGTCAACATTGAGATATGGGTCAGCTTTTTGCATCATGACCTTATAGCCACGAGCCTTAAGAAGTCGGCCGAGAGATGCAGCAGTGATTCCTTTTCCAAGAGAGGAAACAACGCCACCTGTTACAAATATGTGCTTGGTCATGGATTACTCCCGTAGGTAAGATTAGCCAATTACATTTCTACGGGTCTTTATATTATTCCGCTTTAAGGCCCATAGTGCCGAGAAATTTAATCTCCAAACAAATACATTGTTATGTCCATATAGTTCTGAAAAATCTAGCGGACTTCTGACAGCAGCTCATGCGCGTGAGCCAAAGAAGCCTCAGTTATAGAGCCTGAAAGCATGCGTGCAATCTCTTCTTCTCTCTGAGTACCAGAAACCTCTGTAAGAGAAGTTATAGGGAGCGCGTTATGTTCTTCTGTCTTTGAGACTACATACTGTTTAGAGGCCATAACAGCAACCTGTGGCAAGTGAGTCACCACAATCACCTGATGTGTTTTAGCAAGCTGCGCTAAAACCTCTGCAAGAGCAACGGCAGTAGCTCCACCAACGCCAGCGTCAACCTCATCAAATACAAGCGTATCGCAGACGTCAGACTCTCCTAGAACCACTTTACATGCAAGCATGACGCGAGAAACCTCACCACCAGAGGCAATCTTTCTAAGCGGACGAGCAGTCATCTGAGCTGAAGGCTTATACATAAGCTCAATCTTTGTAGAGCCAACTTTATTCCACTGCTCAAAAGGAAGATCTTCAAAGTTCAATTCAATCTGAGCTGAACCCATCTGCAGATGACTCATTTGCTTAGTAACAGCATCACAAAGTTTTGGAGCTGCAGCAACACGAACCTTTTTAAGTGCCTGAGCCTTTACGGTAAGAGTTTCTTTTGCTTTATCTACTTCTGTCTGTGCCTCACGGACAAGCTTTTTTGTGTCTCTTGTAACTTCAAGAAGATTTTGAGCTGCCTGGTATTTCTTAAATACATCTTTCATGCCAGGACCGTACGTTCTCATAAGACCCTGAAGACGAGCCATACGACTTTGCATCTCTTCAAGTGCTTCTTCATCAAAATCGAGAGATCCAACATAGCTTCTGAGCTCTGAAGAAACATCCTCAATCTCTATAAGTGCGCTTGAAAGAGACTCTGCATAATTACCTAGCGTAGCATCAAACGTTGCAGCACTCTGAAGCATCTGAACTGCATCAGAGAGAGAATCAATAACGCCCTCATCACCTGAGAGTAACTCGTGTGTTCCTCCTGCAGCTTGAAGGAGAGCTTCTGCGTGTTCAAACCGAGGAAGTTGCTCTTCTAGATCTTCTAGCTCTCCTTCTTTAGGAGAGACCTCATCAATTCTTTGAACAAGAAATGCCGCTTCATCAATCTTTGCATTGCTAGACTGGCTTACTTCAATAACTCGTTGAAGTTCAGCGACTGCAGCATGGTAAGCATGAAGAGCGTCTACATACTCTGTCTGACAAGATTGAATATCTGATCCAATCCATGCGTCCAACATGCTGACATGGTTCTTTACGTCAAGCAGCCTTTGATGCTCATGCTGACCACACAGATCAATTGATGTTCCAATACCTCCGGCCAGTTCTTTAACTGATGCCATGTGGCCATCAATCTCTACTCTGCCTCTGCCATCAGCAGAGACTTTTCTAGAGACTACAATTCCCTCTTGATCTTCTGGCGAGGTAAAAAAGCGTGCCTCAACCCTAAGAGCGTCTGTTCCTTCTCTTACTGCAGAAGCATCCGCACGCTCTCCTACTAAGAGCTTAATGGAAGATAAAAGAGCGGTTTTACCAGCACCTGTCTCTCCTGTTAAAACAGTTAAACCTGAGGCGGGTGCAAGAGAAGCGTCTTCAATAAGTGCAACATTTTGCACGCGAAGTTCATCAAGCATATATGACCTGCTTACTGACCAGTTTTACCGTAAAATACACGAGAAACTGAACGATAGAAACTATCAGCACTTCTATCAAGCAGAATGATATCTCCTGGTCCACGGCTAATACGAGCTTTGGTAGCCACACCCTCTTCTGGATGCTTAATGTTTTGCCCATCAGAGAAGAAGTGACATGTCGCCGGCCTATCTTTTGACATGGTAATTTCAACCACATCAGAAGGAGAGGTAAGGAATGCACGAGCCAAAATAGTATGTGGTGCGATTGGCACGCAAACCATTCCCGAGAACTCTGGTGTAACAATAGGGCCACCAGCAGCAAGAGCATAGCCGGTGGATCCAGTTGCTGTACTAACAACAAAACCATCACCGCGAAGCTTATCAATATGGTTGCCTGATACAGAAACTGTAAACTCAACCATATCGCCTGCTCCACCTCTGGAAACTGCAAAATCATTGAGCGAGAAGGTCTTCTCGACGTAAGTTTCTCCAGATGGAAGCTCATACTCTGTTTCTATTGCAAGTGTTGCTCTTCTAGATACGTGAAGCTCTCCAGCAAGAGCATCAGCTACCATCTCAATCATTTGATGAGGAGTTGCACTAGTTAAAAAGCCAAGGTGACCATAAGAGATACCCAAAATTGGAATTTCTGAATACTCAACAATTTTGGCGGCCCTCAGAAGCGTTCCGTCTCCACCAAGAGAAATAACAAGCTGGCAATCAGAACAATCTACAACTTTATCCGGGAAAAGCTTTTTATCGTGTGCCCATTGAACATCACAGCCCTGCTCAAAGAGCCATTCTTCAAGTTCACGTGCACCAGAAACAGCAACTTCTCTTGAATAATTTGGAACAAGAAGTACCTTCACGCAAACCACTCTCCCGATTTTGCTTGATTGCACAACTGAAACAGTTAAAGCGTCTGATTCGATGTACTTAGTATACCTAAAAAAATACAAACAATACTACAAAATAGAACATTCGTTCTATTTCACTATTTCTACAGAATGACTCGATACCACTGAAGCAAGATCCAAATCATGCGAACCTGCCTCAAGCTGTCCAAACAGTAAATATTCCACGTTACCCTTAGCACCGTGAATAGGACTTTCACACGCGCCCAAAGGACCCATATGAGCTTCCTTAAACGCATCGGAAACCTTTTGCAGCGTTTGCAGACGCACGGAGGCATCAGTCACAATACCGCCCTCACCCACTTCTTCCCTCTTAGCTTCAAACTGCGGTTTAACCAGCGTAACAAAAACTCCTTCAGGAGCCAGAACATCTAAAACAGAAGGAAGAATTGACAAGATTGACGTAAACGATACGTCACACACAGCAACATCAAAAACATGCGAGTAGCCCATTTCTGGCAGGGACGTAATATTTGTACGTTCGAGCAGTTC
>JABZHK010000126.1:0-3780 GCA_015258885.1 Atopobium sp. | reverse complement strand
CCCAACACCAGCGGCTCCTGGCGAGGTTGTTCCCGTGTTGAGCGTCCAGCACTTTACCAAGAAGTATGGCTCCAAGGTAGCTGTTTCTGACCTTTCGCTCGACGTTATGCCTGGCGACATCTACGGTTTTATCGGCCACAACGGCGCAGGTAAGACCACGCTTATCAAGTCTATCGTTGGTGCTCAGCCATTTGAGGGCGGCGTCATTTTTGTGGATTCAAAGAATGTGCTGGTTGACCCTGTTGGCTCAAAGCAGGTCATCGCTTACGTCCCAGATAACCCAGACATTTACGAGTTCATGAGCGGCATTAAGTACCTCAATTACGTCAGTGACATCTTTGGCGTTCCTGCAGAGAACCGCGTCGAGCGCATTACTACGTTGGCCAACCGCTTGGGCATCACTGATTCCCTGGCAAACGCTATTGGCAGCTACTCTCACGGTATGAAGCAGAAGCTGGTTCTGATTTCCGCTCTGCTCCACGAGCCAAAGCTCATCATTTTGGACGAGCCATTTGTTGGCCTGGATCCAGCAGCAAGCTTCGAGTTGAAGAAGATGCTGCACGAGCTTGCCGACCGCGGATCTGCAGTGTTCTTCTCGTCACATGTTCTTGAGGTTGTCGAGAAACTCTGCAATAAAATTGCAATTATTCGTCAGGGCAAGCTTCTTGCTGCAGGTAAAACGGACGAGATTCGCGGCAATGCCTCGCTCGAGGAAGTCTTCCTTGGTCTTGAAGCCGGCGCTCCTGGCGTTTCTGCCGAGATTGCTCAGGATATGGCTACTACAAAGGACGGCGCCACTGTTCAGCCAGTCATTCCTGGCGCGCCCGTAGCGGCTGCACCTGCTGCACCTGCTGCACCCGCAGCACCTGCAGCACCTGCGGCTCCCGCAGCACCAGCCGCACCTGCAGCACCTGCAGCACCTGCAGCACCAGCCGCGCCCGCAGTACCCGCCGCACCTGCAGCTCCAGCTGCGCCCGCAGCACCCGCAGCACCCGCAGCTCCAACTGTACCCGGCGCACCAGTACCTCCAGGCGCTCCAGTTCCTCCCTCCTTCCCTAAGGAGAACTAGTCATGGCAAACAATGTTCCACAGGCTCCTCAGCGCCCCGATGTGCCTGAGCAGAACCTGCAACTATCAGGAGATGTCTTTATTCCAGCTCAAGTAAGTGCTGGTCAAGTTCCTATTCTCAATCGCTCTGAGCTTAAGTTGCCTTCCGATCTCAAAGTGTTCTGGATGCTGCTTAAGGTTCAGATCACCATGATTTGGACTACGCAGGTTATAGGTGCTCGAAAGAATTTTGAGAAAAAGGTTGGCGCAAATGCCCTGCCTATTGTCGGTGGTATTTTTGTAGTTGTTGGCACGCTCTTCATGATGGTTTACATTTACGGCATTGCGACAACTCTAGCCATTGCTGGCTTCACAAGGCTGCTTCCTCTGGCAGGAATTCTTGTTGGCGCTCTACCTGGTATTATTTTGACGTTTGTAAAGGCCAATGGCGTGCTTTTTGCGTACAAGGATTACGACTTTATCATGTCGCTTCCAATCAAAAAGAGCACCATTATTTATTCTCGCGTAGCAGCTCTGTATGCTGCAGAGGGTATCTGGTCTATTGTCATTATGCTGCCAGTCTTTTTGGCTTACTTCACCTTTGAGGCTGTTACACTTCCACGCTTGATTGGTGCCTTGTTCGCGCTTCTTCTTGGGCCTAACCTTGCGGTTTCTGCTGCAATTCTCTTGGCTTTTGTGGTTGCTGCCCTTGCTGCAAAGCTGCACTTCAAGTCACTCGGCGTGGTTATCGGCGGAGCGTTCGGTCTTCTGTTTATGGTCGCGTACCTGTTCTTTATCTTTACGGTATCTTTCAACGCAGACAAGTTTGTCCCAGGTGTGGTGGATAACTTCCGGAACACCGTCTTTAGCGTTGCAAGTTCAGTTGGCGTAGTTTATCTTCCATCACTGTGGATTGCGGATTTCTTCAACTCCGGCTCTCTTGTCAGTTTCTTGCTGTTTGTCCTGGTTTCTGTTGGAGCTCCTGCAGCAATTGTGGCAATCATTTCTCGCTTCAATGACCGCATTAATGCGCTGGTAAGCGAGGATAAGGTCCAGAAGAAGTTCACCACCAAACAGATTTCCACCAAGTCCGCGACGCCTTTTGTTGCTCTGATCAGAAAAGAGATTCAGACCATCACAGGTTACCCAGCAGTCTTTATAAACATGCTTTTTGGCTGCTTGCTGATGGTTATTCTCGCCTTTATTTCCATGTTCTTTAGCACGTCGTCTATCGTGGCCTACTTTGTTCCTGCGTCCGAGGTTCCGCGCTATCTACCTTTGGCAAGAACCATCTTTGGCATGATAACCACCTGGTTTGGCACCTCGATGTTCTGCGCTGCCAACTCCGCTGCTATTTCGTACTCGCTGGAAGGCCGCTCAAACTGGCTGATGGCAACTATGCCTGTATCTTCAAAGCAGATTTTTGGCGCAAAGATTGCCGTGAACATGCTTTACGTGCTCATTTTCAGCGTTGTGACTCAGATTTTCTTCCTAATTCCTGGTCACATCACCATTGAAACGGCCCTGAGAAACGTCATTCTGCCACTCTGCATTGTGTTCCTGGTGTCTAACGTTGGCCTGGCCATTGATATTCGTCGACCAAACTTTGACTGGACTTCTGTCATCGATATCACCAAGAGAAGCCTTTCGGTCACCGTATCTTCTCTTGCGGGCACGCTGGGCTCCATGTTTGTCATCGGTGGAACGTTCATGATGATGATCGCTCCAGTTATCGACTCATTTAGCTCGTCAACGGGCGTAGTTAACGAGACGCTGCCAAACATTATCTTTGTTACGCTGTCGCTGGTGAACGCAATTATCGGCTACCTGATCTTTAACAACACCGTTCACCGAGGAGTTAGAATCTAACTTTTGTGATGCACGCGGGTGGCGTTCTGCGATTTCGTACCATCTACCTGCGGCAACATCACAAATTCTTCTGCCGAGAAGAAACTTTGAGGCACCCACCACATGTCGTTTATCGAATGGTGGGTGTCTCTTTTTGCACTTTGCGGTACGGTAGGGTGGCTAGAGGTTTTCTTGTTCGGTAAGTAGCAGGAAGGGCCGAAGCATATCGCGCTAGACTCGGGCGCGTACTATCGGCTGACCTTCTCGGCTGCTTGCCGCAGTCAGAGGAGGCATCATGGCCGAAAAAAATGTTTCTAAGGTAAAGAATGTGGTCCTGGTGGGCCAAGGTGGCGTGGGCAAAACCATGCTTGCCGAGGCAATGCTGCATCTGACGGGTGCAACCACTCGTTTAGGCGGTCACGCAGGCACAAAGCCCACGCTTGATTACGATTCACAAGAGTCAGAGCGCGGATTCTCTATCTCTACTACTATCGCACCAATTACTTGGGAAAATACACGCATTAACGTACTTGATGCGCCGTGCTATCCTGACTTTGTGGGTGACGCCTATTCGGCAATGAGCGCTGTCGAGACTGCGCTGTTTGTTGTTGATGCAGCTAGTGGACCTGGCACTATCACCACCAGGCTTTGGTTTGCCGCTGAGGACCTGTCTCTCTGCCGTGCACTGTTCATCAACCGCTTGGACCGCCCTGATGCAGATTACGAGACCGCGATGGCTATGCTCCAGGACCGTTTTGGCTCCTCGCTTGGGGCAGTGACCATTCCCATGGGTTCTGGCGAGGCATTCTCCGGCATCATTGACGTTGTCCATCAGAAGGCGCGCAAGCTGGTAGACGGCAAGCCTGAGGTCACCGATATTCCTGC
>JABZHK010000125.1:0-3782 GCA_015258885.1 Atopobium sp. | reverse complement strand
GATATAGAGTGTCCGAGCCAGAAATATCTTCCGCATGACCAGCCTGAATCTTGGTAACAACCGTTTCCCAGTCTTGTTTGATTTGAGCATAATCCTCAATTGGAATATTCCATTTGTTTGCCAAAATTACCTTGTAATCAATAGGATTGGCACCTTTTTCATACTTATAAGCCATCAATAAAATATTTGAAGACTTCTCTAGAAAATGACTATCTTCAAATGTCTCATTAACTACTTTGTTGTAGTCAATCATGGTGATAACAAGGCGTTCTTTAGCTACTAAATCACCTTTTTTATTCTCTTTCATGGGAGTTGTTTTTAGTTCAAGTCCCACTTCGGCAAAATCAGGATTTGAATCACTGTTGATTGGATATTTAAAATAGAGTTCTTCAACTGCATTTCCAAAGGCACCGCGACGCTTTTTGTGGTCTGCAAGGACCTCAACGTTGGTAACTTCACGAAGTGAGTGTCCAACGAGTTTAGAAGCGTATTCAATAATGGATTGCTCGTCAGAGATGTCGTAATCAATATTTGAGTTATTCATACTCCCCCAATCAACATAAAAATATTGTGCTATTACCCTTCAGAAATAGCCATACCGATTTGACTTTCCAATATTTTTCACATCAAAAAAACGCCTCCCAGCGCGTAGCTAGGAGGCGTTTTAAGGAAAGGACTAGAGGGGTTTCTCGCCAATTAGGCAAGCATCTGAGCAAGATCCTCGGAAGCATCGCCGATTGGGCCAATACCGTAGTTCTCAACAAGAATGTTAAGGACATTAGGGCTGACAAATGCAGGAAGGGTTGGTCCAAGCTTGATGTTCTTGATGCCAAGGTGAAGCAGGGTCAGAAGAACGCAAACTGCCTTCTGCTCGTACCAAGACAGGACAAAGCTCAGTGGCAGGTCGTTAACGCCGCAGTCGAATGCATTTGCAAGAGCGGTTGCAATCTGAACAGCACCGTAAGCGTCGTTGCACTGACCAACGTCAAGGATACGAGGAATGCCACCAATGGTGCCCAGGTCAAGGTCATTAAAGCGGAACTTACCGCATGCAACGGTGAGGACAACGGAGTCTGCAGGAGTCTGCTCAACAAGCTCGGTGTAGTAGTTACGACCAGGGCGAGCGCCGTCGCAGCCGCCAACAACAAAGAAGTGCTTGATAGCGCCCTGCTTAACAGCGTCGATGATCTTATCGGCAATGCCAAGAACGGCGCCGTGGCTAAAGCCGGTGGTTACCTTGTGGCCACCGTTGATACCGGTGAGCTCCTGAGCCTCAGCGTATCCACCAAGCTCCTGAGCCTGCTTGATAACAGCACTGAAGTCCTTCTTGCCTTTTGCGTCCTCGTCAATGTGGACGAGCTCTGGGAATGCAACAAGCTCGGTAGTGTAGACGCGGTCCTTGTAGCTAGGACGAGGTGGCATGAGGCAGTTAGTGGTGAAGACAACAGGAGCTGGAATGTCCTTGAACTCCTTCTGCTGGTTCTGCCATGCGGTACCAAAATTGCCCTTGAGCTGTGGATACTTCTTGAGCTCTGGATAACCGTGAGCTGGGAGCATCTCGCCGTGGGTGTAAACATCTACGCCAGTGCCCTCGGTCTGCTCAAGGATCATCTTGAGGTCAAGAAGGTCGTGACCAGAGACAACGATGAATGGACCTGGCTCAATAGTCAGAGGAACCTCAGTTGGAACTGGGGTGCCATAAGCGCCGGTATTTGCGCTGTCGAGAAGAGCCATGCACTTGAGGTTGACCTCGCCTACCTCAAGGGTAAGAGGCAGTAAAACGTCAACGGAGGACTCGGTAGCAAGAGCAGCAAGTGCCTTTACAAAGAAAGCGTCAACTGCGTCGTCGGTCTTGCCAAGAACGCGAGCGTGATAAGCATACGCAGCCATACCACGGATACCAAAGAGAATGAGGGACTTGAGGGACCTAATGTCCTCGTTGTCGGACCAAACGCCGCCAAGAGGAAGATCCTCAACAGGCTCTACGCCAGCCTCTGCAGCCAGACGGTTCTTCTCGTCACGTACCTGAGCAGTAATTGCGTCAACAGCGCCCTTGTCAAAGTTGACGTTGGTGATGCAGGTAAACAGGCCGTCAACAATCAGCTGGTCGGCGCGGTTAGAACGCTTGCCAGCTGCAAGCTCGGTACGAGAAAGACCAACCAGAGCGCCGGTGAGCTCGTCCTGAGCAAACGCAACGTCAAAAGGCTTGCCACAAACGCCAGCAGCTCCGGTACATGCAGTACAAGCAGCAGTCTGCTCGCACTGGAAACAGAACATCTTGTTATCCACTATTTTTCCTCTCCATAAAACCATATAGCGAGAAGAGATTTGCTCTTCTGAGTTTTATGATTACAGGAATGTGAAATAGTGTATGTTGTAATTACAACAAAACGATTTTCATGACGGAATTTTTTGGAGCGTCAATGAACTTACAAGATATTAAGCCTTCGTTTTTGCTCGATACCGTGGTGTTTAAAGGGGTAAAGCCAGAGCAGCTTGAAGCTTTGCTGAAGCATCTACGTGCGGTGGTGCGTACGTATAAACCTGGAGAGATTATTCTATGTGCCGGCGATAAGGCCCATCAGTTTGGTATTGTTGTTTCAGGCGCTATCCACGTTGAGGGATCAGACGCTCAAGGCAATATCTCTGTAATGGGAGCCTTCCATACGGGGGAAACCTTTGGAGAAGCATATGCAGCTCTTGGAAACGTACCGCTTTTGACCTCGGTGGTTGCAACGGAGACGTCTGCGATTCTGCTGCTTGACCTGCGACAGATTACTACCAGAACGTGTGACATTTGCGGCGGCGTGGATATTATTACCAGAAACCTTATGGCATCTATTGCGCAGAAAAACATCATGCTGAGCCGTCGTATTCAAGACGCTGCTCCAAAAAGTATTCGTGGCAAGCTGATGGCGTACTTGAATACACGCTCTCAAGCAACAGGCTCTGCGGAGTTTGATATCCCCTACAATCGCCAACAGCTTGCTGATTATCTTGGTGTAGATAGAAGCGCCTTAAGCGCGGTAATATCATCTCTATGTAAAGAAGGCGTCTTTGAAGTAAAGCGAAGCCACTTCAAACTTTTATAACAGCATTTCAGCCTAAGGAGGCTTTTATGGCAGAGATTTATCTAGCAGGTGGATGTTTCTGGGGTCTTGAAGAGTACTTCTCTAGAATTAAGGGCGTTACTGCAACCACTGTTGGCTATGCAAATGGAAAGACCTTGGATACCAACTATCAGGAGGTCAAGGCTACAGATCATGCAGAAACAGTGCATGTAACCTATGATCAGAGCGTTGTAAGCCTCTATGACATCCTGCGCTATTACTTTAGGGTTATCGATCCCCTCTCGGTCAATAAACAGGGCAACGACGTTGGTAGGCAGTATCGCACCGGCATCTATTACACAAACGACGCGGATTTGCCTGTTATTGAACGCATTGTGTCTGAACAGGAGTCGCTGTTTGGTCAGAAGCTTGCCGTTGAGGTGGAGCCACTAGATAACTACGTGCTTGCTGAGGAATATCATCAGGACTACCTGAAGAAGAATCCTGGTGGCTATTGCCACATCAATGTTGATGATGCATATAAGCCGCTTGCGTAAGTCGCTCTCCTAAACAGTTCAGTTCACGTTTACAAGAAAGGCGCTCGCTTGTGAACTGCCTCCCATTTCTTGGATACGAGAAATGGGAGGCAGTTCAAAACACACCTATGACAGATAATCTGTCAAAAAGACGTATACATTACGCTGAAAATACCTCAAACGTGCAGATTATCTT
>JABZHK010000124.1:0-3794 GCA_015258885.1 Atopobium sp. | reverse complement strand
CTGGAGGGAAGGTCAGTCTCGGTAAGGAGTTTATCTATTGGGTAGACCTTAGCGTATTCACGGCCACGCTTAGTCTTAAGGCTCATCTCGCCAACAGAGAACCAACAGCCAAGCTTAATAGCCCTTTGGAGCTCTTCTGAGCTACCGCTAAACCAGTGAATGATAGGAATGCATGCTTGAACAGCTCCTGTCTGTTCAAGAATATCTAATACTGCGTCAACGCTTCTCACGGTGTGCATCGAGAGTACTCGTGGTTGGCTGTTGCGTGAAAGCTCTGCTGCACGCTTGCAAATCTGCGTAAAAGCTCTAACCTGCAGCTCTTGCAACCCATCAACACAATAGCGAGAAGAAAAATCTAGTCCAATCTCGCCAAGGTAAGATGTCTGCTCCATAAGCTCTAGCAGGAGCTCTATATCTTTTTGAGTAACGTGCCCATCAGAGATGTACCAGGGATGTGCTCCTAGTCCCACACGGATGTTGTCTTGCGTAAGCTGAGGAGCAAGTTCTAGGTAGTCGTGAGGAGTAACACCGCAGGTAAAGAAACCTAATCCGGCGTCATGGGAACTTCTCGCTACATTGAGCGGGGAGTCCATAAGATTGGCATGAACGTGCGCATCAAAATACGTGAGGTTATTCATGATCAAGCCCCGACAGATGCAGAATGACGTCTGAGGCAATCATCTGACCCATAATAGGAGGGTAGTAGGACATAGTTCCTAGCTTGGCAGATTTGCCCGTTGCACCCTCTGGTGCAAAAACTGGTCGCGCTGGCTCGGGGGAGTAGAGAACACGAAAGTCGGCAAGTCCACGCTTCTTGGACTCTTTTCTCATTACTCTTGCAAGCGCATCGGTATGCGTTTTTGAAAGCGTAGTAATTTCCAAGAGTTCTGGGTGGATTTTATTGCCGCCGCCCATGCTGGAGATAAGGTAGATATTGTTTTTCTGACACCATGCTACAACTGCCAATTTGGCAGAAATGGTATCGATAGCATCAACTACAACATCTGGTTTTGGAAGAGCAGAGAGCTGCTCGTCAACGTTGTCTTTAAGCAAAAACGCGTCAAGTGTGACCACGTGAGCGTCTGGATTAATGTCCAGAATCATCTCTTTGGTAACGTCAACTTTTCTTTTTCTAATGGTGCTCACATAGGCAATAGCCTGTCTATTAAGGTTGGATGCTTCTACTGCATCAGCATCCACTAAAACAAAGGAACCTACACCGCCTCTGGCCAGCGCCTGAACACAGTTTGAACCAACGCCACCAAGCCCTAAGACCATAACGCAGGAATTTTGAATTTGTCCAAGGCGGTCTTTTCCTAGAACAAGTTCGAGTCGAGCAGTGGCTTCAGGAATTGTGGCAGACATAGAGCTCCTCATAAAAAGTATCTGCAGATAGTATAGCTTGTTACTTCACCTACGCTTCAAGAAGTGTAGGCCGATAGTAATTTTAACTAATGGTAAGAAAGCGCCCCATAAGCCGTCTTTTATTAGTAGAATAAATGAAGCAAATTTTGACGATGTTGTCAGCATATGAAAGGCAAGATTACTGTGGAAGAAATGCCCAAGAATTATGATCCTCAGGCAGCTGAACCTGAGCTCATTGAAAAGTGGATGAAGGCAGATTGCTATGGTCGTAGCAAAGGAACTGAAGACCGTACGGTAGTTATCCCTCCACCAAACGTTACTGGCATCCTTCACATGGGTCATGCCATGGATGACACCATCCAGGACACCTACATTCGTTATTCTCGCATGCGCGGTTACTCAACTCGTTGGATTCTAGGAACTGACCACGCAGGCATTGCAACTCAGACTAAGGTTGATAAGAAACTTAAGTCAGAGGGTATTTCTCGCCTAGAGATTGGTCGCGAGAAGTTCCTGGAGGCTTGCTGGGATTGGACGCGCGAGTACGGCGGAACCATTGTTTCTCAGATTAAGCGCATGGGCTGCTCCATTGATTTTAATGACGAGAAGTTCACTATGTCTCCTGAGTACACTCAGGCTGTTCGTAAGGTCTTTGTTGACTGGTATCATGACCAGCTCATTTATCGCGGAAAGCGTATCGTAAACTGGTGTCCTCATTGCGAGACTTCTATTTCAGACGATGAGGCAGAGTACGCTGACGAGAAGGGCCATCTTTGGTACTTGCGTTACCCGCTCAAAGAGCCTGTTAATGGCGTTGAGTACATTACCGTAGCTACTACTCGTCCAGAGACCATGCTGGGTGATACGGGCGTAGCTGTTTCTCCTCAAGACCCAGAAAAGGCTGATCTTGTTGGAAAGACTGTTATCCTGCCAATTGTTGACAGAGAGATTCCAATCTTCTCTGACTGGCACGTTGACGCAGGCTTTGGTACCGGTTTTGTTAAGGTAACCCCAGCTCATGACCCTAATGACTTCGCTATGGGTCAGACTCACAATCTTGAGCAGATCAACATCTTTGATGAGCATGCTGTTGTTGTTGACGGATATGGTGAGTTCTCTGGTCTTGATAGAAATCAGGCTCGTGAGGCTATTGTTGCTTGGTTTGAAGAGCATGGCCTGCTTGATCACGTTGAAGATCTTGACCACTCCGTTATGCATTGCTACCGCTGCGGCACTACGCTTGAGCCATGGCTCTCTGAGCAGTGGTTTGTTGCTGTCGATAAGCTCAAAGAGCCTGCAGCACAGGTAGTCAAAGACGGTCAGGTTACCTTCCACCCAGAGCGTTGGACTCAGACCTACCTCACGTGGATGGAAAATCTCCGCGACTGGAACATCTCCAGGCAGCTTTGGTGGGGACACCGCATTCCTGTGTTTTACTGCGATGATTGCGGTTGGCAGGATGCTCTTATGGAAGACGCCGACGTCTGTCCAAAGTGCGGCGGCCATCATGTTCACCAGGATGAGGACGTTCTGGATACCTGGTTCTCTTCTCAGCTGTGGACTTTTGCTACACAGGGCTGGCCAGATCATCCTGAGCAGCTTGAGGGTCACCACCCAACACAGGTCCTGGTAACCGCTCGAGACATCATTGCTCTTTGGGTTGCTCGCATGATTATGAGTTCGCTCTACTTTACCAAAGAGATTCCATTCCATGATGTCTACATCTACGCAACCATTTTGGCTAAGGACGGCAGCCGTATGTCCAAGTCAAAGGGTAACGGCGTAGATCCTATGGACCTGATTGCTAAGTACGGTGCTGACGCCATGCGTTATAACCTGCTTACGCTTATCACTAACAACCAGGACGTTAAGTTTGATGCTGTTCTTGATAAGAAGACTCGTGAGCTTATTGAGTCTCCAAGAACTGATCAGGCACGTTCATTTGTTACTAAGATTTGGAATGCAAGTCGCTTTGTTCAGATGAACCTGGACGGCTACACTGCCGGCATGCCAAAGGCAGAGACACCAGAAGATGCATGGATGTTCTCGCGCCTTGCAAAGGTTGTTGCAGAGACAACTGAGCAGCTTGAGACCTATGGCTTTGGTGAGTATGCTCGCAACATTCAGTCCTTCTTCTGGAATGATGTCTGCGATTGGTACATTGAGCTCTGCAAGGGTCGCCTTCTGGACGGAACTCCTGATCAGCGCCTGCAGGTTCAGCGCAACCTTGTCTTTGTCCTGGATGTCAGCATGAGGCTTCTGCATCCAGCCATGCCATTTGTTACCGAGAGCGTTTGGGATGCCCTTCCTGCATCTGGTCTTTTGAGTCACGATGCGGAGTTCTTGATGGTCTCTGAGTGGCCAGACCCACAGGAGCTTGCAAACTTTGTTGACGAGGCAGCTGAGCATAACTTCTCGCTTGCTAAGAC
>JABZHK010000123.1:0-3919 GCA_015258885.1 Atopobium sp. | reverse complement strand
ATATTCCTCTTATGCAAATTACAAGCTGGCCCAAGAGAGCTACCCAGTTGTCCCAGGAGAGCTACCCAGGTAACCCAGAAGAGTTGCCTCAAAGGGGCTCCTTAGGTTACTAGGCAAGCTTTTTGATAATAGCTGCAGTAATTCTGGCAGAGCGCTCAGAAGCCTCACGCTCAAACGTCAAATAATCAACGCTTGAAGTAGTGCCGGGCTTATCGGACATAAGCCTAATCACCACAAACGGTGTGTGATTAAGCCAAGCAACCTGAGCAATTGAGGCGCCCTCCATCTCGCAACAGTCAGCACCAAACGTTGTGTAGATGTGGTCTGCTAACTCTGATGAACTTACAAACTGATCTCCTGAAGCAACGCGGCCAGAAATAACCTGCAGTTGAGGAGCTACTTCTTTGGCTGATGCAAGTGCGTGCTCAACAAGATCCTTATCTGCTGTAAACGAGAAAACCGGAAGGCCTGGAATTTGACCAGCGGCAAAATTGAGAGGACCTACGTTCATATCGTGCTGAACTAAATCAGAAGAGATAACAATATCCCCTACCTGCAGCTCAGGGCTAAGAAGTCCTGCAATACCAGTATTAATCACATGCGTTACCGCAAATGTATCAATCAGAATCTGTGTGCATGATGCGGCATTGACCTTACCAATTCCTGACTGAACAACAACTACAGGAACTTCTCCCAAACGGCCTTCAACAAACTGCATACAAGCCTGCTCATAGGTGCGCTCAATGGTCATCTGCTCTTTTAGCAGTGCAACCTCTGGCTCCATGGCTCCAATAATTCCAATTTTCATGTTAGGCTCCTACTCCTGCAAGCCAACTGGAACCAGCCAGGGCTCGTACAATTTTGTCTCGAACACTCATCTCATTTGCGTCATCTTTAATATGTGCGTGAATAATAACGGTAATGCCAGCATCAGCTATGCTTGCAGCTTCAACCTCAATAGGAAATGTTCTATCAAGCTGGGACGAAACGGTTTCTTGGATTGTCTCAATGATTTCTTGAGTTACTGCCTCTAAATCTGCTGATGGTTTAAGCACAATAGTTACAGGAACCTCGGTTACGTCCCACCTTGTGCGATGTACCAGTGCGGTTTTATTGAGCACCGAGTTAGGGATGATGTCCACTTTACCGCCACGGTCACGCACAATGGTGGAACGCCAGTTCATGTCAATGACCTCGCCAGAAATGTTTCCAATGCTTACCTTATCTCCAGGTTTAACTACACCTCCCAGCATGAGGCCCAATCCACCCACCAGGTTAGAAATGGTGTCCTGCAGGCCAAAAGACAAGGCGATGGAGGTAACTCCCAAAGCAGTCACAAACGCCGTCGGCTGAATGCCAAAAACAGGCTGCAATACCGCGAGAATAGCAAACGCCCAGATGATTCCTCGGATTATGTTGACAAAGATAGATGCCGACGGCAGTTTAGATGAATCCAAAGCCTTTCTTGAGAGCTTTATTGCAAAATGCTCAGCCAAAAATGCAATGAAAAACACAACTACAAAAGTAACTACTCTGAAAATAAAATCTTGTGGAGTGAGGCCCAAGATCAAGCCGTCATGCATCAATACCATGGCTATCCCTCAATTTTAACTATTGGAGCAAAGCCCTTCATGAGCTTCTTTGTCTTATTAGTGCGTGTAAACTTGACCTCAATGGTATCGCCCTGAACTGCTAAAACAACGCCTGGACCAAAGGTCTTGTGAGACACCTGATCTCCCACGGCAAAACTTGCAGAAGCGCGCGCTGGGTCCTTTTGAATAGGAGCTGGACGTGGGGCTGGAGCGCCACCAGTAGAGCGCGTACGAGAACCAAAAACGTTTCCACCATAGACTTCTGAACCACGGCCAGAGCCAAAGGTACCATGACGGTCTCCGCGCTTTGCCCAGCCAACACCAGAAAAGCCCGCGGAACCAACACCAATAGCTTTAACGTGCTCCTGAGGAATCTCCCCCACAAAACGCGATACGGGATTAGCCTGAACAGAGCCGTAAGTTCTTCTCGTAGACGCATACGTCAAATACAAGCGTTTGCGTGCACGCGTAATAGCAACGTAGGCAAGCCTGCGCTCTTCTTCTAACTGAGCTGCTTCTGCCTCGTAATTTGCATGAGGGAAGATTCCCTCCTCCATACCAGCAACAAAAACTGCAGGAAATTCCAGACCCTTTGCAGCGTGAATGGTCATGAGCGTTACTGCAGAGGTAGAACCATCCAAGCTATCCAGGTCAGAGCGAAGCGCCAGCCATTCCATAAAGGCCGGCAGCTTCTCTGCCGCAACTTGCGGATGCAAACTCTCCTCCTGAGGCGCAGGAGCCGTCTCTACAGCAGCACCAGCGAGTACGCCAGTAGCAGCATCAAAGCCAGCCTCACTCAGCGAAGCTGCATCTTGCGCATCAAGCGCTCCAGCTTCTCTGAGCTGCTGCAGGCTCTCAAGCGTTTCTTCAACGTCGTCGTGAGACTCATCAAACTCTGCTGCAACCCCAAAGAACTCTCGAATGTTCTCGATACGTCCGTCAGCCTCAATGGTATGCTCAGCTTCAAGTGCACGAATAAGACCTGAGCGGTCAATAATTGCCTCAACTACCTCATCAAGCTCACCGTCAATATGACGGCCGTGCTCAATAGCAGACGTGAACTCTACCAGCGCATTTCTCACCTTTGCGGTAAGAAGGCTCTCCTCCATCACACATGCTTCACATGCCGAGAAAAACGACAGACCGTTATACAGTGCATACGTCTGAATTTTCTGAATGCTTGTTGCGCCAATACCGCGGCGAGGTGTATTGATAACGCGTAGCGCAGCCATATCATCATCAGGGTTTACAACAACCTTAAGGTAGGCCATAACGTCTCTGATCTCTGCACGATCAAAGAATCGAGTGCCGCCCACAATCTTGTAAGGAACACCTGCTCTGAGCAGCATGTCTTCAAGGATACGAGACTGCGCATTGGTTCGATAGAACACGGCAATGTTGTCGTACGATGTACCCTTATCGTGCAGCTTTTCTATCTCAGAGCCAATCCATGCGCCCTCATCACGTTCATCAGATGCCTGATACACCTGGATTTTCTCGCCATCTCCTTCATCCGTGAAGAGGCGCTTTGGCTTGCGGTGAGAGTTGTGCGCAACAACAGCGTTGGCAGCAGCCAAAATATGTCCTGTTGAGCGGTAGTTTTGCTCCAGCTTAACAACAACCGCTTCCTCATAGTCTTTCTCAAACGCCAAAATGTTCTTGATGTCTGCGCCACGCCATGAATAAATGGACTGGTCATCATCACCAACGACCATAAGGTTGCGATACTTAGACGCCAAGAGCTTGGTAATTGCGTACTGAACGCCGTTGGTATCCTGATACTCGTCAACGTTGATGTAGCGGAAACGCTCCTGGTACTTAGCAAGCACGTCAGGATACTTAGAGAGCAGCTCAAACGCCTTAACCAGAAGATCGTCAAAGTCCATGGCATTGGCTTTATCCAAACGAGTCTGGAGCGCACGATACACGCGGGCTACCACGTGATCCATAGGACTTGCTGCCTGTGCCTCTACATCATCGGGATACAAAAGGGCGTTTTTAGCAGCAGAAATCTTAGAACGAATGGAGTTGAGCGGGAACTGACGGACGTCAATATCTAAATCAGACAGAATAGTCTTTACCAGGCGTTTTGAATCGTCATCATCGTAGATAGCAAAATTGGGGCCATAGCCAAGACGCTCACCATCTTCTCTGAGAAGACGAACACACATAGCGTGGAACGTGCAGACCCACATGCCGCGAATATTGTTAGGAAGCAGCGCCTCAAGGCGCTCACGCATCTCTGCTGCAGCCTTGTTAGTAAACGTAATAGCCAGAATCTGCCAAGGACGAACGCCCTCGTCAGCAATCATGTGCGCAATTCTAAA
>JABZHK010000122.1:0-3930 GCA_015258885.1 Atopobium sp. | reverse complement strand
ATCTTGCTCAGACAGATCCCGGTACGCAAAACGCCGCCTTTGTACGCAATGGAGCGCTGGTAGTCAGGCTATCTGGTAAAGAGATGGAGCTTGTGGCAGCTGATGCTCTGCACATTAGGGGAGCACACAATGCACTCAACGCTCTTGCTGCAGCTGCATGTGGCTTATTCCTGGGACTTGATATTGTTTCTATTAGGCATGCTCTGTTGGACTTTATGCCGCTTGAGCATAGAATTGAGCCAGTTGATACGGTTAATGGTGTTTTGTACGTTAACGATTCCAAAGCAACAAACACTGATTCAGTTGAAAAATCATTAACTTCGTTCCCAGGCAAAGACATTATTTTGCTACTTGGCGGTCACGATAAGGGCACAGAGCTTGATGAGTTTGCTCAGTAGGTGTCCACTACGTGTGCATACGCAATCTGCTTTGGAGAGGCAGGTCCTCGCTTTGCAGAGGCGCTTCGCCGCGTTTCTGGCGGCCATGCAGAAGTGGTAGAAGAGCCTCATATGCATGAAGCTTTTGACCGTGCGGTAGAGCTTGCTCGTCCAGGTTCTGTAGTGCTTCTCTCACCAGCATGTTCCTCATTTGACGAGTTCACAGGCATGGCTCAGCGTGGTCGAGTCTTTAAACAGCTGGTGGCAGATCTTGCTCAAAAAGAGAGCGGTCGATAATGGCTACCAGCAGAAACAGAACAGGGGAGCGCGCGCAGCAACCACGTACTTCTCGCCAGAAATCTTCCGAGGGCTCGCAGGCTAAAGGCCGCTTTGGTGCTATTCCAGAGCGTTTTATGCAGCCTCGTCTGGTGCTTCTGGTATCAACGGCTATTCTGGTGTGCTTTGGTCTGGTAATGATTTATTCTGCATCCTCGATTTCTGCAATGACTTCTGAGGATATGGGCTATAACCCCTTTTACTACGTGCAGCGTCAGCTTGGCTTTGCTGCGGCGGGAGTTGCGTTAGCGTTTATTGTTTCTCGCATTGACTACCGTGCAGTAGTAAGAAACTTCCAGGTACCTATCTGGATTGTGACCATTGGAATGCTAGCAATTATTTTTACTCCTATTGCTGGCGCTGATGCATATGGTGCAACCCGTTGGATTTCAATTGGACCGTTTTCTTTCCAGCCGTCTGAGTTTGCAAAGATTACCATCTTAATTTCTGTCTCGTATTTGGCTCAGCAGTACTTTATTGATCAGACCATAGATCAGATGGAGTTCTTTAAAAAGTTTGCTATTGCTGCGCTTGCGCCACTGCTTCTTATTTTGGCCCAGCCAGACAAGGGCTCCACACTGATTATTGTAGGAACACTTTTGGTCATTGGCTACCTTGCTGATGTTGACCGAAGGGTTCTGGCAACTATTGCTGTTGCTGGCTTTATTGGCTTTGCGTTCTTGTCTCTTAAAGATGATTATTCTCGTGCTCGCGTTGTGACTATGCTCAACCCTTGGGCTGATTATTACGGTGCAGGTTATCAGCTTGCACAGGGCTTTTATGCCTTTGGCTCTGGCGGTATTTTTGGTGTTGGCTTTGGTTTTTCTCGCCAGAAATATTCCTATCTTCCTATGGCTCACAATGACTTTATTTTTGCGGTTATTGGAGAAGAGCTGGGCTTTATTGGCGTTTTGGGTCTTTTGGCTGTATTTGGAGCCCTGGTATGGGCAGGCTTTAAGATTGCTCGCTATGCACCAGATTTGACCGGCAGGCTTATTGCTGCAGGTTGTACCTCTATGTTTATCATCCAGGCCTTTGTTAACATCGGTGGTGTTTTGGGCCTTTTGCCTCTTTCTGGTAAGCCTCTGCCGTTTATCTCATACGGCGGTTCAACCATCATGTCTAGTATTTTGATGGTTGGACTTTTGATGTCTGTATCAAGACAGTCAAGGCTTCCAGAAACCGAGTACGATAGGCAGCGTGCTTCTTGGAGCATAGCTGAAGAGCAGGATACCTTTGATGCTCCAGGTTTTGCTGGTCTTACCATGGTTGACGGTGGGGTAGGAGTAGGCACGCCACTCCCACGTTCTTCTCGTCCCAAGAGCAGCGCACAAAGCTCCGCGCGCCCATCACGAGGCGTTTTGCGCTCAAGAGATGACGGCGCCCCTCAAGGCCGTATTACGACAGATGCCTCCGGAAGGCGCAGAATTGATTTGGGACCTTCTGCATCAGACAGGCTTCGTGGAAGTAACACTAGGCCTCGCCGATAGCTGATTTCTAGGAGATGGATTGCATGGCAGAACAGAAGAAACTCTCTGTTGCAATTGCTGCAGGTGGAACCGCTGGTCACATTAACCCAGCTCTGGCTCTAGCTGAGGAGCTTCGTGAGCGCGGCCATCAGGTTACGTTTTACGGTCAGCCCAACAAGCTTGAAGGTACGCTGGTACCTGAGGCGGGTTTTGAGCTGGTATCTATCCATGTAAATGGCTTTGATCGCAGACGTCCTTGGACGCTCATCAGCGCGGCATACAATCTTGAGCGCGCAAAGATGCAGCTGCACAAGCGCTTCAAAGAGCAGGGTGCACCTGATGTTGCTATTGGTTTTGGCGCCTACGTAGAGCTGCCTTTGCTTCAGCTTTGTGCAAAGCTACACATCCCCTATTTAATCCATGAGCAAAACTCAGTAACCGGTCTTGCTAACCGTGTATCTGCTGGTAAAGCAGATAAGGTGTGCATTGCGTTCCCAGAGGCTCGCAAGGCTTTTGAGGGACGCGTTAAAGCTCAGGACACCATTGTGGTCACCGGAAATCCTGTGCGAAAGAGTGTTCTTTCTGCTGATAGAGCCACTTCTAGGCAAGAGCTGGGCATTGCAGACAATCAAACATTGCTGCTTATCTTTGGTGGTAGTCTGGGCGCACGTAGCATCAACGAGACGTTTGCTGCACTTAAGCAGGAGCTTCTTTCCCGTCCTAACCTTCGCATCATCCAGTCAACAGGTCAAAAGCTCTACGACGAGGTTGTCTCGCTCATGAAGCTTTCTGACGAGGAGGCTGCTCGCTGGGAGGTTAAGCCCTACATCTCCAACATGGGTGCCACCCTTGCTGCGGCTGACCTGGTGGTTTCTCGCTCCGGAGCATCTTCTGTGGCCGAGATTGCAGCGCTTGAGCTCCCCAGCATTTTGGTGCCGTATCCTCTGGCAACAGCAGATCATCAGACCACTAACGCACACCTGTTGTCGGACGCGGGAGCAGCTATTCTGGTGCCAGATAACCAGGTGGGCACCACGACCTTCTCGACAGCTCTCTTTGATCTGGTAGACAACGCAGATCAGCGCAAAAAGCTTTCTGAGGCTGCTGCCACACTTGACCAGCGCAGCGCCGCATCTCTTGTGGCTGACGCTGTGGAAAGTGCCGTTTGTGGCGCATAAAACATTCGGTTTTGCGTTAGAGTAAACATGTCTTGGTATGTCCAAGACTCAAACGATAACAATACTTGGAAAGGCTCTCTTATGGCAGATTCCATGGGCGAGAAGACCATCTCGCGTGCACATTTTATTGGAATTGGCGGCGCTGGTATGAGCGGAATTGCGCTTGTTCTGCACGAGCGCGGCTACACCGTTACCGGCTCCGATCTAAAGAGCTCGCATTATGTTAGAGAGCTTGAAGATGCAGGTATCCAGGTTAGCATCGGCCACACCGCAGCTACCATTGACGCTGTGATGCCTGATGTCATTGTTACCTCTACCGCAATCCCAGAGACAAACCCAGAGGTTATTCGCGCACGTGAGCTTTCCATTCCTATTTGGCCTCGCGCTAAGATGCTCTCGTATCTCTCACGCGGCCGCAAGACTATTGCTGTTGCGGGCACTCACGGCAAGACCACCACGTCTTCCATGGTTGCTACCATGCTGGATAAGCTGGGCGCCGATCCATCATTTTTGATTGGCGGTGTTGTTGAGGGTTACGACACCAACGGTAAAAACGGTAACGGCCAGTAC
>JABZHK010000121.1:0-3946 GCA_015258885.1 Atopobium sp. | reverse complement strand
GGGTAAGGTGGATATTAGTTTTACTATGACTCGCGCAACTGAACAGGGATTTACTTCAACTTTATTTGATCATGATGAGGTTATTGTTGTTTCTCAAAAGGGACATTACGAGAAGGACCTTGAGACAATTCCTGTTAAGCGCCTTATTGAAGAGCCTTTTATTGTTGATATTGAGACGGCACCTCTGCTTCAGAAACAGCTCAAAAATGCACGTATGACATTTGCGTCATCGGATTCGTTCACCATTATGTCCATGGTAGAGTCGGGTCTTGGTGTAAGTTTGCTGCCACTTGAGGCAACAAAAGGTACAAATTTTGATATTGATGTACATCATCTAGAAACTCCCGTACATCGTAATGTCTTTATTACACATCGTGTAAAAGGCGAGATGTCGCGCACTACAGAAGAGTTTTTAAAGTATTTGGGTTAAAGATTGATACATAGTTGTGTACGTTAACTATTTGAAAATTGCATAACTGTTATTAGATTTTGGTAAAGATGTAAAAAGATTTAACTACCGCTCGCGGTTATAGCCTTTACGCTTACGGGTTTATCTGACGCCCAGAGGGCGCTACTCCTTTTTTCAAATCGCTTCGGGTGCAAACATAGTCTCATCAAGTTCTTCGTCCGAGTAATTACGGGAAGGAGTGGGACATGGCAGAAAATGCCGAGGCACCTGAGATGCAAAAGTCGTTGAGTCTATTCAACTTCTTTACCATCGGATTTGGTGCGATCATTGGTACCGGATGGGTGCTCCTGGTAGGCGACTGGATGGTTCTTGGTGGAGGACCATTCCCCGCGATGATCGCATTCGCAATTGGCGCAATTTTCCTTGTACCAATTGGATGTGTTTTTGGCGAGCTCACTGCTGCTATTCCAATTTCTGGTGGCATCATTGAGTACGTCGACAGGACATTCGGCCGCCCAATGGGCTTCTTTACCGGCTGGATGCTTCTTCTGGGTAACGCTCCACTGTGCCCTTGGGAGGCAATTGCTATTTCCACGCTTCTCACCGACCGCTTTGGCGCATTCCCTATTCTTTCTTGGCTGAGGTCCGTTAAGCTCTACACCATTCTTGGTGCAGATGTTTACCTGTGGCCAACAGTCATCGCTCTCTGCTTTGCTATCCTGGTCATCTTCCTTAACTTCAAGGGCGCTGGCGCAGCAGCTAAGCTTTCGAGCTTCCTGACCAAGGCTTTGCTGACTGGTATGATTCTTGCAATGGTCATCTCCTTTGCAACCGGTTCTCCAAGCAACGGCCTCCCACTCTTCTCCCAGGCAACTGAGGTTGCAGGTGGCGAGGGCACAAAGGCTACCAGCTTCTTTGGCGGCATCATTGCAGTACTTGTTATGACTCCATTCTTCTACGCTGGTTTTGACACCATTCCACAGCAGGCAGAAGAGGCTTCTGCTGACCTTGACTGGAAGAAGTTTGGCATCATTCCTGCACTTGCACTTATCGCTTCTGGTGTCTTCTATCTCATCTGCATCTATGCATTCGGAACTATGATTGACTGGCACGAGTTTGTTAAGTCTTCCGTTCCTGCACTTGCAGTTCTCGAGCGCATCAACCTGTTCTTCTACATTGCAATGCTCATTATTGCAACGCTTGGACCTCTGGGCCCAATGAACTCCTTCTTTGGTGCTTCTACTCGTCTGATGCTTGCTCTTGGTCGTAAGAAGATGCTCCCTGAGTCCTTCGCAAAGATCGACCCTAAGTCCGGCGCACCTCTGACTGCAAACATGTTCATGGCTGGCCTGACCCTTGTTGGTCCATTCCTTGGCCGCAACATGCTTGTTCCTCTGACCAACGTTGCTTCTCTCGGCTTCATCTTTGCATGCACCATGGCTGGCGTTGCCTGCCTGCGCCTGCGTCAGACTGAGCCAGACCTGCCTCGTCCTTACAAGGTTGCCGGTGGTATCGCAGGTATCATGGCTGCAATTCTTGCTGGTAGTATCATCATCGGCCTGATGGTTGTTCCTTTCAGCCCTGCAGCTCTGAAGCCAGTTGAGTGGATCATCACCATTTCTTGGATTGTCATTGGTATGGCCATCTTCATGATCTTTGGTCGTCAGTCTGAGAAGGCAGCAGCATAAGTTGCTTGCAAGCTCTAAAGGTTTCATCGGTACGTTGAACTAAGCACGTTATTTGTTTCTTTAGTTTGGATTTTTTGCGCCCAAAAAGGGTGGGCGCAAAAAGATAGTAGTTATCATTTACTAGAGGGGGAAAGAAATGAGTAAGATTGCTTTTGTAGGCGGAAAGCTCGTTGACGGCACTGGCGCCGCTCCTGTTGAGGATTCTCTTGTCCTCGTAGACGACAAGAAGATCGCTTATGCTGGTCCTCGCACTGAGGTTCCAGAGGGCTATGAGGTCCGTGACATCCAGGGCCGCACCATTATGCCAGGTCTTATCGATACCCACCTGCACTTCTCCGGCAACCTGACCGACAACGATAACGACTGGGTTATCGAGTCCGTTGCTCAGAAGCAGGCATGCGCAGTCAAGCAGTCCTGGGACGCTCTCTCCCACGGTCTTACCACCGTCTGCGAGATTGGCCGCAATGGTATCGCAATTCGTGACCTCGTTAACATGGGCGTCATGGAGGGACCACGTATCTTCGCTACCGGCCTTGGCTTCTGCCGCGTTGCTGGTCACGGTGACTGCCACCAGCTCCCACAGGAGATCTCCAAGAATGGTCACCCATGGGGCGATCAGGTAGACGGTCCTTGGGATCTTCGTAAGGCAGTTCGTCGTCGTCTTCGTGAGAACCCAGACGCAATCAAGATTTGGGCAACCGGTGGCGGCATTTGGCACTGGGACTCCGGTCGCGATCAGCACTACTGCTACGAGGAGATCAAGGCAGTTTGCGACGAGGCAGCAATGGTTGGCATTCCTGTTTGGTCACACTCTTACAACAGCTTCTCCGCAGCTTATGACTCCGTCCGTTGCGGCTGCGAGCAGATGATTCACGGCTTCGAGCTTGACGCAAAGACCATGGATCTTATGTGCGAGCAGGGCACCTTCTTCACTCCTACCATTGGCTTCCTGCCAACTTGGTACGGAACTTATCCACCAGAGTGGACTCCAGAGCTCGACGCATTTGCAGGCGATACTGTTGTTGAGAAGGGCCTCAACCGTACATACGAGAACCTCCGTGCTGCTAACGAGCGCGGCGTCACTCTCACCATCGGCTCCGACTCCTTCAGCTTCGTAACTCCTTACGGCTGGGTCACCATCGACGAGATGTATGACTTCGTTGAGAAGGCTGGCGTTACCGTTCTTGAGACCATCAAGGCTGCTACTCTTAACGGCGCAAAGATGGTTCACCACGAGGATGAGTTTGGCTCCCTCGAGGCTGGCAAGCTTGCTGACCTCCTGGTTGTCAAGGGCGACGTTGCTGCTAACATCCGCGACCTTACCCCAGATAACATGGAAGTTATCATGAAGGAAGGCAGCGAGGTTATTCGCGGCACCTTCTAAGAGGTAAACCAATCCCTTCTGGAGCTCCTATGCAGTCTCTGCATAGGGGCTCTTTTTGTGTGTACAGGAGTGGCGAGAAACCCGGCGAGGGTTCCGACGTCTATCCGTCGAGATGTTCGTCGAGAAACCCGTCGAGAAACCCGTCGAGATCCCTGGAACTTCGCGCCTTACCTGTACATCGTCTATCACAGGGCACTTTAGGGTACATATCAGAAGATTCATTGGGTCAGCGCAAAAGGCGCTGGCTTCTACCTACAGGAGGATTTTTGGCTAGAAAACGCATACATAAAGGAAACCGTCGTCAGGGACGTGAAAAAGTCTCAAAGCGACCATCGGCGCTGCTTACAGGCACGCTGAGTCTTTCTCGCCCAGGAGTTGCTACCGTAAGCACCCCTGAGGGTACGTATGCGCTGGCTAAACACGGTATTCATGAGGCAATGCACGGAGACGAGGTCCAGGTTTCGC
>JABZHK010000120.1:0-3964 GCA_015258885.1 Atopobium sp. | reverse complement strand
GTGGAATCTTGATCACCAGAAGTTCACCTTGCTGGGAGACGACGGTATTTCAAATATCATTGAATCAGACAATGCCTGGATAAGGTGCGAGAAGGGCTGTCTTTTGGTGCAGCTTTGGAACTAAGGTACTGAGGGGACTGTGTTGGGGCTGCGTTTGAGTTACAAAGCCCCAACATGTGACGATAAGCTCCAGTGGGCTATGTTTGGGATTACCGAAAGATAATCGAGATAAGAAAAAAGGTCGCCGTAGCGACCTTTTTAAATTTGAGGTAAGACGAGCTTGAGTTGCTTAGTTGCGAGCAATCTTGCCGGACTTGAGGCAACGGGAGCAAACATTCATCTTCTTGCGCTGGCCATCGACAACGACAGTAACACGCTGGATGTTTGGCTTAAAGGTGCGGGCCACAGTACGGTGAGAGTGGGAGATGGAGCGACCGGCAACGGCGTGCTTACCGCAGAAATCACAGACCTTCGACATGAGTAAGACCTCCATAGGATAGGCGCCCTCTGCGCCTAAAATTTCCAAATAGCCGAATAAATATAGCACAATATATTGTGTTGTCAAAGTATGAATATAACATTCACAATTAGATAGCTTTTAGACAGCTTTTGAATGTTTTTCATTTATTACACCAAGATTAAATAACAAGAAAAAGATTTGTCAATTGCAAGGTTATCAACTTGTATATATAAGCCGCTTTAATAATAAATGTGCTCTGCGGTATACTAAATAACAATGACTAACCCTGGTTCTTGCGAGAGGAGTTATGTAATGACTACCGCTGTTCCCGGAACACTAAGAGTTTCTAATGATTGCCTTGCTGACCTGGCGGGCTATGCAGCTATGGAATGTTATGGCGTTGTTGGCATGGCAGAGATCGATGAGGCAGCAGGTGTTGCTCGTCTTCTTCCAACCTACCGACTTCGTAAGGGTATTGATGTGACCCCAACTCCTAAGGGAGTTCAGGTTGACCTTCACATTGTTGTTGAGCAGGGCGTTAACATGGCGTCTGTTGTCGACAATCTTGAGAGCTCAGTAAAGTTTTTGCTTAAGCAAATTGCAGAGCTTTCATGTGTTGATGTAACTGTACATATCGAGGCCATGCGTAATTCTCGCTAAGCTTTTTGCTTCAAATGAGTAGGAACTGAGGTCTAACGTGATTTCAAATGTCATTCGTACCTGCTTCCCTGTAGCAGCTCTTGCCGTTGCAGATAAAGCAGAAGAGATCAACAAGCTCAACGTTTTCCCTGTACCAGACGGAGACACCGGTACCAACATGTCTCTTACCTTGGGCACCGTTGTTCGTGAGGTTCAAGATCTTCCTCAAGATGCAAGCATGCAGGATATTGCAAAGGCAATTACTCACGGCTCTTTGATGGGCGCTCGTGGTAACTCTGGCGTTATTACGTCTCAGATTCTTCGTGGTATTGCTGAGGGTCTGTGCGACGTTAAGAATCCTGAGGCAGTAACTCCAAAGGATATTGCACACGCATTCCGCCGCGGTAAAGAGGTTGCTTTTAAGGCTGTTAGAAAGCCTGTTGAGGGCACTATTCTTACCGTCCTTAAAGACGTTTCTGCTAAGGCAGACTCCCTTGAGAAGTCTCAGCTCACCCCAGTTGAGGTCTTGGACGCCCTGGTTGTTGAGGCATATGAGTCTGTTGCCCGCACTCCTGAGCTTCTTCCCGTTCTTAAAGAGAATGGTGTTGTTGACTCTGGTGCGTTTGGTTTTGCAACCTTCCTTGAGGGCTTTGTAAATGCCGTTACTGGTAAGACTGAGACTACTGACTTCCAGACAACCGTTTCTGTTTCTGATGCTAAGGCTGCTACCAGCGCAAAGGTTGAGATTGAGCTCAACGATGACTGGGAGGGTTCTGAGTACCGTTACTGCAATGAGTTCCTCTTTAAGGCAGATAGCCCAGACTTTGACGAGGAAGCAGCTCTGAACTTCCTGGCAACTATGGGTGATTGCGAGCTTCTTGTTGGCGCAAACCCAGACTACAAGATTCACGTTCACTCAAATACTCCTAACAAGGTTCTTGAGTACATGCTTCAGTACGGCCAGATTTTTGAGGTCTTCATTCACAACATGGACCTTGAGGCTAAGGAGCGTACCGAGAAGATCGCTGAAGATAAGAAGGCTGCGGCTGCACCTAGAAAAGAGCTTGGCTTTGTTGCAGTAACTGCTGGTTCTGGCGCTGAATCGATCTTGAAGTCTCTTGGTGTTGACGTTGTTGTTTCTGGCGGTCAGACTATGAATCCTTCAACTGCAGATATTCTTGCTGCAATTGAAGAGGCCAATGCAGACCAGGTCATTGTTATGCCAAACAACTCCAACATTCGTATGGCAGCAGAGGCTGCTGCAAGCGCATGTGAGGATGTTAAGGTTGCCGTTATTCCAACCAAGTCTGTTCTTCAGGCATTTGCTGCAATGTTTGTTGTTGCAGATGGCGTTCCATTTGAAGAGCTTGTAGAAGAGATGACTGACGCTATCTCTGGCGTTCGCTATGGCGAGGTAACCACCGCAGTCCGCGATTCTTCTGCAGCTGATGGCACTCCTATTCACGATGGTGATGTCATGGGTATCCAGGGCGGCTCCATTGATGTTGTCGGCTCTGATGTCATGAAGGTCACGCTTGACCTTATTGCCAAGATGCAAGAGGAGGAAGAGGGCGACAACCTCACCATTCTTGCAGGTGAAGACTTCTCTGACGAGCAGCTCGATCTTCTCGCCAGCAAGATTGAGGACACCTATCCAGACCTTGAGGTTGACGCTCAGCGCGGCGAGCAGCCACTCTATCCAGTCATCTTCTCTATTGAGTAGGAAATGTCTGAGTCCAAGGTAAGCATCGCTCCCGCATCAGAGCGAGTGGCTCATACCTGTTCGCTTGTTGATAGCGTGACCAGGTTAAGGTATGTCAATGCAAATCGTGCCGAGGCGCTTGAGCGTCTCGGCATTCTGCGTGTTCGAGACCTTTTGCTCAACGTGCCTCATCGCTACCTCGATTTTTCCCATCGCGTGCAGATTGCTTTTGCGCAGATAGGCGAGGACGCTACTATTACCGGCCGCGTTGCTTCGGTAAAGACAAAACGCCCACGCCCCAAGATGGTCATTGTAGAGATTGAGGTTGTGGATGATACAGGTGTGCTTACGGCCTCGTTCTTTAGGCAGCCTTGGATAGCTGAGCAAATCCACGTTGATGACGAGGTGGCTCTAAGTGGCAAGGTGCTTTTTGCCTACGGTTACCGTCAGATGAAGTCACCGTTCTACGAAGTTCTGAGCACGGCAAAATCTGATGCAAGTGACGAAGCTCGTTCCAAAGAGGCTCGCTCCAAAGAGGCTCCTTCAAAGGCAGCAATTCTTCCTGTTCACCCAGCTACCGAGGGCGTGAGTCCCGCATGGATGCGTCGCATTATGTCAGCGGCTCTGGCGGACACGAGAAGCGTGTGTGATTGGCTGCCCTCAGAGCTTGTCTCCAAGCACCGCCTGATGTCACTCTCATCGGCGCTTCGTGAGGTCCATTTTCCAACAAGCTTGGACGCAGCTGAGCAGGCGCGTCGTCGTCTTGCTTTTGATGAGCTTCTTAGCTTACAGCTTGCCCTTTTGGCCAGGAGAAACCTTGAGCTTGCAGGTCATAGGCCTTTTGAGCACGTTATAGATGGACCTAAAGTTAAGGCTCTGGTTGAGGCTTTGCCTTTTGCTCTAACTGACGAGCAGAACCACGCTGCTCAAGAGATTCTTTCTGACATGGCTGCGCCGCGCATTATGAATCGTTTGCTTTTGGGTGATGTTGGTACTGGTAAAACAGCCGTCGCCGCCATTGCCTTAGCTGCAGCAGCTGATTCTTCAACTCAAGCTGCTGTGATGGCTCCTACCTCGGTTCTTGCTCAGCAGTACGCTCAAAAGATTGGTCCCTTGCTTTCACTTGCTGGAATTACGTGGGCGCTTATTACTGGTTCTACCTC
>JABZHK010000011.1:0-15002 GCA_015258885.1 Atopobium sp. | reverse complement strand
GTGTTGCAATCTGGCCGTTTGCCTTGAGCGTCTCAAGCAGCTCGTCGGAGGCAACAAAGCGGCCTTCTCCGTGGCTGATAGCAATGGTATGGATTTCGCCAAGTGCGCACTTGGAGAGCCATGGGGACATCGTGGAGGCAACACTGGTGCGAACAAGCTGACTCTGGTGGCGGCCGATGGTGTTGAACGTCAGTGTTGGGCAGGTGTCGTCCATAGGGCGAATGTCGCCGTAAGGAACAAGGCCCAGCTTGATGAGTGCCTGGAAGCCGTTGCAGATGCCCAACATAAGGCCATCGCGTTGCTGCAGGAGCTCGCGGACAGCCTCGGTTACCTGAGGTGCGCGGAAGAGCGCGCAGATGAACTTAGCAGATCCGTCTGGCTCGTCTCCGCCTGAGAAGCCGCCTGGAATCATGACAATCTGGCTCTTCTTGATAGATTCTGCCAGCGCATTTGCGGACTCAACAATGTCCTGAGGTGTCAGGTTGTTGATGACCAGCGTGGTTGGGTCAGCACCTGCACGCTCAAAAGCACGCGCAACGTCGTACTCGCAGTTGTTACCTGGGAATACGGGGATGATGACGCGTGGGCGAGCAGGTGCGATAAGGGCTGGACCAGCATAGGAGTGTCGTGTGGATGCACCGTCGAAGCTGATTTTCTCTACAGCCTCGTCGGAGCCTCCGCGGTACGGGAAGACCTCCTCAAGTGGGCACTCCCATGCTTCCTGGAGCTCGGAGAGGTCGATCTTCTCGCCACATGCGCTCAAGACGTACTCGGACGTGGTGACGCCCAGAGGAGCCACGCACACGCCGTCGACGTCGTCAACGGATACGCCGTCTGCCAGCTCAACGATGAAGGCACCGTAAGTTGGCGAGAAGAGCGCGTCGGCAGAAATCTCTGGGACCAGCTCAACGCCCAGCTTGTTGCCCAGGCAGCTCTTGAAAAGAGCCTCGGCCACGCCGCCGTAACCTGGTGTGGTAATGGCAAGCGCGCTCTTGGACTGGACAAGAGTGCTGACCAGCTTGTATGCAGTGAGCAGGGACTCGTTGTCGGGGAGAAGGCCACTCTCGTCGTAAGACGGAACAATGGAGATAAGCCTGTGACCTGCGCCCTTAAACTCGTTAGAGACAATCTTGTCCACCTTGGTGAGGCCGGTTGCAAACGAAACCAGCGTTGGTGGAACATCCAGGTCCTCAAAGGTACCGGACATGGAGTCCTTGCCTCCGACAGCAGCAAGACCAAGGTTGACCTGGGCCATCAGTGCGCCGAGAAGGGCTGCGGCTGGCTTGCCCCAACGGTTAGGATTCTGACCGAGCTTCTCGAAGTACTCCTGGAAGGTGAGGTAGAGGTCCTGGTACTTAAAGCCGGTAGCAACCAGCTTGGAAACGGACTCAACAACAGAGAGGTATGCGCCGCGGAACTGGTCGGCCTCCATGAGATAGGGGTTAAAGCCCCAGGCCATGCCCGAGACCGTGTTGGTCTGGCCCATAACCGGAAGCTTTGCCACCATAGAGAGGGCGGGGGTCAGCTGACGAGCACCGCCGAATGGCATAAGGACGGTACCTGCGCCAATGGTGGAGTCAAAACGCTCGGAGAGGCCCTTGTTAGACGCAACGTTTAGATCGCGTACCAGCGAGTGGAGTTTCTCGCCAAGGGTTGTGCCTGCCCAGGTGCGCTGGTAGGCAAGAGGCTTGGCCAGGCGCACGGTGATTGATTTAGGTGCGCCGTTTGAGGCGAGAAATGCACGGCTGATGTTGACAATCTTCTGACCGCGCCAACGCATGACCAGGCGAGGGTCCTCGGTGACTGTTGCCACAATGGTTGCCTCGAGGTTTTCCTCGCGAGCGTATGCGCAGAACTGATCGACGTCTTTTGCCTCAAGCGCAACGGCCATGCGCTCCTGAGACTCGGAGATTGCCAGCTCAGTGCCATCAAGACCGTCATACTTCTTAGGGACAGCGTCCAGGTTGACGTCAAGGCCGTCGGCAAGCTCGCCAATAGCAACAGAAACGCCACCTGCACCAAAGTCGTTGCAGCGCTTGATGAGCTTGCAAGCGTCTTCACGGCGGAAGAGGCGCTGAAGCTTGCGCTCAACAGGAGCGTTGCCCTTCTGGACCTCGGCACCGTCGCGCTCAATGGAGCCAGCGTCGTGGGCTTTGGAAGAACCAGTTGCGCCGCCAATGCCATCGCGACCAGTGCGGCCGCCGAGAAGAACGATGATGTCACCATCTTCTGGACGCTCGCGGCGAACGTGGCTTTGAGGAGTTGCGCCTACAACAGCACCAATCTCCATGCGCTTTGCAACGTAGCCTGGGTGATAGAGCTCAGAAACCTGGCCGGTAGCAAGGCCAATCTGATTACCGTAGCTGGAATAACCTGCAGCTGCCGTGCGAACAATGGTGCGCTGAGGAAGCTTTCCTGGAAGGGTCTGAGAAACTGGAACAGTTGGGTCTGCAGCGCCAGTGACGCGCATTGCCTGGTAGACGTAGCTGCGGCCAGAAAGGGGATCGCGGATTGCACCGCCGATGCAGGTAGCTGCGCCACCAAAAGGCTCAATCTCGGTTGGATGGTTGTGAGTCTCGTTCTTGAAGAGGAAGAGCCAGTCTTCATCTTTACCGTCAACGTCTACCTTGACCTTTACGGTACAGGCGTTAATCTCTTCTGACTCATCAAGATTGGTGAGGACGCCCTTCTCGCGAAGGTACTTTGCACCAATAGTTGCCATATCCCAAAGAGAAACCGCACGATCTTCTCGCCCAAGCTCTTTGCGCATGGAGAGATATTTCTCAAACGCGGCCTTTACCAGGTCATCATCAATCTGCACGCCGGTAATTCCGGTATTAAAGGTGGTGTGGCGACAGTGATCTGACCAGTAGGTATCAATGACGCGAATCTCGGTGATGGTTGGATCGCGCTGCTCATCGGTGAAGTACTGCTGGCAGAAGGTGAGGTCAGCCAGGTCCATTGCAAGGCCGTGAGAAGCAATGAACTCCTTGAGGCCGTCCTGGTCAAGGGCGTTAAAGCCCTCAAGAACCTCTACGTCAGCAGGCTCTGGAATGGAAATCTTGAGAGTCTCGGGCAGCTCAAGGGAAGCCTCGCGAGCCTCAACGGGGTTAATCAGGTAGTTCTTGATGGCGGCAACGTCTGCCTCTGTGAGATTTCCGGTTAGCACGTAGAGGCGAGCAGAGCGCACAAGTGGACGCTCTCCCTGGCTGATAAGCTGCACACATTCAGCTGCAGAGTCTGCGCGCTGGTCAAACTGGCCAGGCAAAAACTCAACAGCAAACGTATGAACAGCCGCACCTTCAGAAGAAAACTCTGGCATGGTACGACTGGCAAGATCGGATTGTGGCTCTGAAAAAACGGTGGGGATGCAGGACTCAAAGAGTTCCTCTGAAATTCCCTCAACATCATAGCGGTTAAGCAGGTCAATGCGTTGTAACTCGGTAATACCAAGAAGGTCTTTCACTTCTTTGAGCAGGGCTTTTGCCTCGCCCTCGAAACCAGATTTTCTTTGGACGTAGACGCGCAGGACCATGGGGCCACCTTTCAATGCAAGCCTTCAACGCTTTTACTGGCTTTATTGTACGTTACTTAGGTGGCCAAATTGGCGGTTGTCGAGAAAAGAAAAACGGGTTGTAACAGAGCGTTAAAAATACAAATTTTTTAGTTAAAAGTTTTACGCCAGCACAAAGATAAGCGCGATAAAACAAACGGTGACGACCAAGGCAATTGCTTCGCGAGCGCCAAAGGTTGGCTGATGCCAACGAGTGCGAGAAGCCCCTGCTACATAGTGTCGAGCGTCAAGTGCCTTAGAAAGGTTGTTGGCATGCCTGAGCGAGCTGGCCAGAAGCGCCACCACAATGGAGAAGGTCGCACGGAGTCTTTTAGGCAGCGAACCCGAAGCAACGTCTCCTGCACGAGCAGTTTGAGCCTCGGAAATGGATACTGCATCGTCCGCAAGCGTTGGAATAAAACGCAACATAAGTGAGAAAATCATGGCAATTTCTTTGCCAGGAAGACCAATTTTAGAAAGCGGTGAGCATGCTGCTTCAAAGGCATTGCCTAGATCTGTTTGAGTTGTAGTAAGTAGGAGTAGCGCGCCCATTAAAATTGCAGCTAAAATGCGTACGGGGTAGAGAAAAGCGCTCCATGCTCCCACATCAGTGATGGTAAAGATTGACCAGGAGACAAGTACTGTTCCTTCTCGCGTCAGCAACAGATTGAAGAGCGAGAGGAAAATGAGAAGCCAGGCAAGTGGGATGATTGACACAAGTACTTGTTTGACGGGGATTTTTGCGAGTGCCAGCAGGCAGAGCACGCCTACTACCAGCAGTGCAAGCTGTGGCGCGTTGCGGATAAAAAATGTTACAAGCATCAGAAGGAGTGCGGCCAGGCATTTAACGTTGGGATTAAGCCTATGGATGAGCGAGTCTCCGTGATAGTACTGGCCTACAGAAATCTTAAGCGCCATAGCAACCTCCTTGCGAGAGGTTGTCGGCATGTCCAGCGTTATCAGTCTGCGTGGCGTAAAAATTGCGCGGAAGCACGTCTACCAGCGCGTCTACCAGCTCAGATAGAGTCAAAGGTTCTCCCAGGTTGATTCCCGTAGTGTGGGACAGACGTTGCGCCCAAACAAGCGCATGAGGAATGCCCAGTCCAAGCTCCTGGAATTCTGTCTCTGAGAAATGAGTAAATGTTTGATGTGGTGCGCCTGAAAAAACCAGGTCACCCTCATGAAGCACGATAATCTGGTCAGTTTCTGCCGCATCCTCCATCGAGTGCGTGAGCTCAATGACGGTACAGCCGTCCTCAAGAACAGCGTTGATAATTTTTCTGAGCTCAGAGCAATAGTAGGGATCAAGTCCGCTGGTAGGCTCATCGAGTACAAGCACCTTTGGATGCATGGCAATAACGCCTGCAAGTGCGCACAGTCTCTGCTGACCACCAGAAAGCTCAAAAGGGGAAGCATCTGCCTTGTGAGAAAGGCCCACGAGTTCCAGAGCAGCATCCACAGCACTTGCGACATCGCAGGTAGAAAGACCTAGGTTAGTGGGGCCAAATGCCACGTCTTCTGCAACCGTTTGTGCAAAAAGTTGGCGCTCTGGCCGCTGCATGACGTAACCAACAATGCCGTGAAGTTTTCTGCGATTTTGCTTCTGTCGAGTATCCAAACCAGTTACACAGAGGCTGCCAGCGTCAGGCGTATCAAGTGCGCAAATCAAGCGCGCCAGGGTAGACTTGCCAGAACCAGTGGAGCCAATCACGGCAACATGCGAGCCTTTTTGCACGTCAACCGAGATGTTTTTGAGCACGGGTTTCTGGTACGAGAACGTCACGTCACGCACGGAAATCGCTGATGGCTCGGACACGCTGTCGGCTGTAGCCACGCCGTCACAACCCGCGGCCATCGCGTCGCAGCTTTCAGCCACGCCGCCCTTCTCGCCCGCACTTCTCGCGCCCTGCGGCGCTGTGGCGAGAAGCCCCGTCAGCTCGTCGAGCACGCGCTGAGCCGAAGGTGATTTGCACACGACAACTCCGCGGTTGTTGAGCGCATGCGCCACCTGATAGGCAAACGGCTCTTCAAGATGCAGGCATTCAACTAGCTCGTGCTGCTCAAAGAGGGCTTCAGGTGTTCCCTCAAACGCAACGCGACCGTCGTCTAAGGCAATAACGTGGTCAGCGGAAACCACTTCGTCCATGAAATGCGTAACATGAACGATAGTCTTTCCAGCTGCACGGAGTTTCTCGACAAGTCCCATAACGTTATTTTTGTGAACAACGTCAAGAGCTGCGGAAGGTTCGTCAAGAATCAGGATTTGCGGCTTCATGACAAGCGCGCCCGAGATGGCCACGCGCTGCTGCTGGCCACCCGAGAGCATCTGTGGATTTTCGGATGCAAACTTGGTGAGAGTTCCAAGGGTAATCTGCTGTTCTACCAGCGGAGTTATCTGATCGCTGGGCACCTGGAGGTTCTCAAGACCAAAGGCAATATCGTCTGCGACCACGCTGCAAATAATCTGGTCCTCAGGATTCTGGAAAACCAGGCCGAGCTGCGGACGAACGGTCTTATATGCCTCAAAGTCAACCTGGCCGTTATTGACAACGGTGGTTCCCAGAAAGGTAACGGTTCCCTCGTCAGGGGCGGAAAGGCCAGAGAGAATTGAGGCAACGGTAGACTTGCCCGAACCGTTTGCGCCAACAATACAGGTACGTTTACCTGCAGGAAAAGAGAACGAGACGTGGTCTAAGGCAACCACGCCTTTTGCGTGCACAAAGGTCACGTCCAAAAGCGTCGCAGCTACAGGCAGGTCCTGAGTTTGTGCGGTGCTTTCAGACGTGTATAAATCAGAGGAATTGTTGCCCAGGTTACTCACCGTCTTTAATGCTCTCAAAGAGTGAGGTAGCCGAGCGCATGATAACAACAAAGATGATGCTGTTAATAGCAACCTTCACCACGTTAAAGGGGAGAAGCGCAGGAACAATTAGTCCGCTTACTGCCTCTACGCTCATGCCGGTGTAGATTGGCGTAACTACAAGGTTGCCAAGAATGCAAGCAACAACACTGACAACGCTGCCCACAATGAGGGCAATTACCAGCTGCTTGATCTTCTCGGAACGGTTATACACAATCAGCGAGACAGGCAAAACGTAGGTAAGCGTTGCCAGAATTGCCATGATAGTGCCGTAAATTCCGGACTCCGTGGTGAGGTGTAGAAGGTAGGGAAGCACCGAGACAATCGCGCCCGCGGCAGGGCCAAAAGCTACGCCTGCGAGCAGGGCAAAGACGCCCGATGGATCGTACTTCAAGAACGTCACGCCTGGGATGAGCGGGAACTGAAGCACCATGGTGCTGATTGCAGCAGCTGCACAAAGCATGGCGAGAATAGCGATTCTCTTGGTAGACCAGCCGTTAGAAGATGCGGTTGTTGCGTAGGTTGAGTGGGATGAAGCCATAAAAGTCTCCGTTTCTGACATCCGGACTGTACCGTTGGTCCTGGACTTTAACCAGGTTAACCGCCTTTGCGGGTCGCGGACTTGATGGCTCTTTGAGCTGGGCTGTTATAAACCCTGAAGCTCGGCCACCTTACCACCAGTAGGTAATTGCAACCATTTCTGAAACATATCGATAAGTACTATAGCAGAGTTAACAGCTGATAACACGTAAAACAGGATGGACATTTCTTTGACAGAATTGCAAAAGACATGCGAAAGAAGTGTAAAAGATATGCGAAAGAAACCGTTTTATCGTTCCAGAATCATGATTTTCTCGGCCTAATGCTGTGATTTTCTCGCCCCAACGCCACGTTTTTCTCGCTTGCGATAAACTATAAAAAGTAACTTACTAAGGAGCGTGTTACATGTCTGAAAGTGGCTATGACTTACAAAGCCTGGCCGGAAAGCTTTGCTCGATTGTTGGTGAAGAGAACGTCCTGGTAGACGAGCCAATGAGCGAGCACACCACCTTTAAAGTGGGTGGACCTGCGGATCTCTATGTCATCCCTGATGATCCCGATGAGGTCAAAGAGATTCTCCTTGCGTTTAAAGACGCAGAAGCTCCTTATTTTATTCTCGGTTATGGCTCTGACCTGCTTGTTTCTGATGCAGGATATCGCGGCGTCATTATTGCCGTCGCTGACGGACTCACCGGCGTAAGCATCGACGACACCGAGATGACCTGCCAGGCCGGCGTTGGCCTCAAAGAGGCCTCCGAGATGGCCTGTGAGCTGGACCTTTCTGGACTTGAGTTTGCGTGTGGCATCCCAGGTTCTGTGGGCGGCGCATGCTTCATGAATGCAGGCGCTTACGACGGCTGCATCGCTGACGTGCTCAAATCCGTCCGCGTCCTTCTCGCCGACGGCACCTTTGCTACGCTGGACGCTTCCGAGCTTGACCTGGGATATCGACACAGCAGAATCGCTGATGAGGGCATGATTGTGCTTTCTGCCACGTTCAATCTTCATCGTGCGGATGGTGAGAAGATCCGTGAAAAGATGGAAGAGTTCACGCGCGCTCGCGAGGAAAAGCAGCCTCTTGAGCTGCCTTCCGCTGGTTCAACCTTTAAGCGTCCTGAGGGTCACTTTGTAGGCAAGCTTGTTACCGACGCTGGTCTTAAGGGCTATCGCTTTGGTGGCGCTGGTGTTTCCGATAAGCATGCTGGTTTTGTAGTCAACTACGACAACGCTACTGCTGCCGAGGTTCACGCGGTTATCGAGCATGTCCAGGCCGAGGTCAAGCGCCAGTTTGATGTCGAGCTTCACCCCGAGGTAAGGTTCCTCGGAGAGTAACACCACGAGCCATCGATTGCACGCGTCCACACGGCGTCGTCGCGTCCGCCACGAATTGCACGCGTCCGCACGGCGCCACCGCGTCCACACGGATCACACACGTCTGCGCGGCGCCGTCGCGTCCGCAACGAATCCCTACGATAACTCCGCAAGAAAACGAGGAAGCTCGTCGCTGGAAATTGGCTCCTCCATACCCGCGACAAGAGGGCGCAGATATGTCAGAGCAGCGTCGGTAACGTTGAAGCCGTCCTCGGAGATCATTTCTCGAGGTACAAGCTTTACCTTGTTAGCGACCTCGGCGACAGGGGTAGTGCGAATCTCCGTAACGTATGGGACATCCGAAATTCGGTGAACGCCAACCATAACGCCCGTTTTACCTTGGAGAACAGCCTCAACTCCCGCGGCGCCGAGCGCCTCTGCCTCGTCCAAGTCAACTTTACTAGCAGCGTGCGAAGCACAGCGCTGCAGCGTATTGAGCTCAATGCCGCGAGACTTTACGCCCAGCTGATCCTTAGCCAGCTGCGACAAGTATGCCGCTGTTCCAGACTGTGCTGCAAGGTGACCAAACGTATCAATTGCAACAGATTTTGCATCAAAAAGGAAACTACCATCTGCATGATGGACACCCTCGCTGACGACTACAATCACGTTGTTTTTCTCGCGAAGTCGCTGTTTAATGGCTGAAAGTAGTGCATGTTCATCAAGAGGAATCTCTGGCAGGAGCACAAAATCCGGAGCAGTTCCGCAAATATCTTGCGCCAGCGCTCCGGCTGCCGTGAGCCAGCCAGCGTCACGACCCATGGCCTCGATAAACGTTACATTTTTGCTGTTGTAGACGCCGCCGTCGCGGGTGAGCTCGGCGGTTACGGATGCGACGAATCGCGCCGCACTACCAAAACCGGGGGTGTGATCAGTACCTTCGAGGTCGTTGTCGATGGTTTTTGGCACGCCGACAACACGAACGGAGCTTTTTACCTGGGCAAAGTAGTGAGACAGCTTGTCTGTGGTGTCCATGGAATCGTTGCCGCCGATATAAAGTACAGCGTCCACCTGGTATTTCTTGAGCTGCGCATCAATCTGCTGGTAGATAGGGGATATAGCTGCGGATTCTGAGTTGTCAGCAAGCTCCGGTAGCTTAAAGCGACAGCTGCCCAACCAGCTCGATGGCGTTTTTCTTAGGAGTTGAAGGTTTTTCTCGCCAGGATTTGTGGGGGCTTTGTTGGACGATTCTGATTCAGATGCTGTAAGTTCTAGCGCTTCTACCAGGTCAACGACGTTGCCGTCAAGAAATCCCTGGATTCCGTTGCGCATCCCGAGCACTCGAAGACCCTGGGCGTGAGCTGCGCGAACAACACCCGCAAGCGATGCATTGATGGCTGCAGTCGGCCCGCCCGACTGTCCAACCAGGATTGTGCGAATTACGTGCTCTGATGTAATGTTCATGGCGCCTCGGATTCTTGAGAGTTGACATATCAAGTATAACCGCGGCAGGAGACTACGGCGTTAGTGAGATGCTTTGAGAATAAAGCGATTTCATGTAATAAATCGCATGAGCTGCGGTGCTGTTATATCGATTGACGGGAGATTGGTAGGAATCTGCAGATAAAGTGAAGCTTGATGACTCGGATGCATTGTGAAATGGCTTAGGCAATGTGATTTGAACTCATCTGTGTTTGCTCAATTCATATTTATGCATAAGTGCTGTCTTATATACATAATTATGAATGAAGATATATCAAAGATTTAATTACCCTAAATTTCAGGGTTAAGCAAACACACCTAAGTCAGATAATCTGCAAAATCAAAGGTGAAAAACACATCTAATGAAGATATTCTGCATGAGATGAGCGTTTTAGGCGGAATGTATAGGCATTTTCAGCAGATTATCTGACATAGGTGTGTTCGAGCGTTTCGAAGCTAGACGCGACCGCGCTTTTGAGACCCGTGAGCCCGCCAAGTCATCGCGCGTGGCGAGAAACCCGCAGGTTTCGCAGCCGTTCCTTGTCCCATGCCGCGCACGCACCCGACGCTCGCACCCGCCGCGTCGCGTTCGCCGCTCGCCGCATGCGCACAAAAAAGCCGCACCTCAAATGAGATGCGGCTTCGTAGTTTCTAGCAGCCTAAACGGCGCTACAACTCGGTCGGACCAGATGCGAACCGTCTAGCGCACAACCTGCGGGTTTAGCGAAGGTTGTAGAAAGCGTCCATGCCCAGGTACTCAGCGCCGTCAGCGAGGTCGTCCTCGATGCGGAGAAGCTGGTTGTACTTAGCAACACGCTCGGTACGAGCAGGTGCACCAGTCTTGATCTGACCAGCGTTGGTTGCAACAACAAGGTCAGCAATAGTGGTGTCCTCGGTCTCGCCGGAACGGTGGGAGACAACTGCGGTGTAACCTGCGCGCTTAGCCATCTCGATAGCCTCGAGGGACTCGGTCAGGGTACCAATCTGGTTGACCTTGATGAGGATGGAGTTACCAGCGTGAACCTCAATGCCCTTCTTTAGGCGCTGAGTGTTGGTAACAAAGAGGTCGTCGCCGACGAGCTGAATCTTCTTACCCAGACGCTGGGTAAGGACCTTCCAACCGTCCCAGTCCTCCTCTGCAAGGCCGTCCTCGATGGAGACGATTGGGAACTTCTCGACCATTTCCTCGTAGTAAGCAACCATTTCCTCGGAGGTAAGGGAGCGACCCTCGCCCTTGAGGTCATACTTGCCGGTCTCCTTGTTGTAGAACTCAGAAGAAGCTGGGTCCATAGCAAAGCGGAAGTCCTTGCCAAGCTCAAAGCCAGCAGCCTTAACAGCCTCGGAAAGAAGCTCAAGTGGCTCCTCGTTGGACTTAAGATCTGGAGCAAAGCCGCCCTCGTCACCAACACCGGTGTTGAGGCCCTGGGACTTCAGAGTGTCCTTGAGGGTGTGGTAAACCTGTGCGCACCAGCGAAGAGCGGTGGTGAAGTCAGGAGCACCAACAGGCATAATCATGAACTCCTGGAAGTCAACGTTGTTGTCAGCGTGGACGCCACCGTTAAGGACGTTCATCATAGGAACAGGAAGAGTGTGAGCGTTTGCGCCACCGAGGTAAGCGTAAAGTGGAAGCTCAGCAGAAGCAGCTGCAGCGTGAGCAACAGCAAGAGAAACGCCGAGAATAGCGTTTGCGCCGAGGCGACCCTTGTTTGGAGTGCCGTCAAGCTTGATCATAGCGAGGTCAAGGCCGCGCTGATCCTCTGCGTCCCAACCAATAACGAGGTCGCGGATCTCAGTGTTGACGTGCTCAACTGCCTTCAGAACGCCCTTGCCCAGGTAACGGCTCTTGTCGCCGTCGCGAAGCTCTACAGCCTCGAACTCACCGGTAGAAGCGCCGGAAGGAACGATTGCACGACCAAAGGAACCGTCATCAAGAACAACCTCAACCTCAACGGTTGGATTGCCACGGGAATCTAGGACCTCACGTGCGTGAACATCAAAAATCTGGCTCATAGCTCACCTTTCTTTAGGTTTAACATTTTGCTGATTGCACAGACATAAATAGTATACCCATTCTGTTATGTGGTGTGTATTGTAATTACACAGAGTATTAGGCCAGAAGTAGATACTATTTGACCAGGCAGAGATAGTATTTGACCAGGCAGACACGCTGTCCACCTGGTCAAATAGAAAATACCTGTAGAATTATGCAGAATTCTGCGGAATTGTTAGGTAAATATATAAATTATTTCTGCGGATACACAACAACCAGCAGCATCTTAAACTCTTCTGGAGCCTGAAGTGCATGTGGGTGACCAAGTGGCATCACAATAGACTGACCAGCTTCAAGGGTGTAGACGTCGTCATCGATGGTAATGCTTGCGCGTCCCTCAAGAATGGTGACAAATGCATCGCCACCTGCGCGATGGCTTGCAATCTCTTCGCCTGCGCCAAAACCAAAGAGGGTAACGCTGACGGCATCGTTTTGCGCAAGGGTCTTGCTGATGACCTGGCCAGGAAGGCATGCAACCTGGTCTTTAAGGGTTACTACAGTCTTTGCGTCGATGTTCTTCATGACACCAGGAATCAATTCTTCGGACATACTAACCTCCAACGGTAAATGTTATCGATGACTAGCATTTACCCGAACTAGCCGTCTTCAATCAGTAAATTTCAAAAAAATCGCAGGTAGAAATTGCTTTTTTTTTAAAGCAATTTGCTGAGCAGCGGAGTCATCTTTCCCTGAGAGACCACCATCACATGATGCATCGCACGGGACAGCGCGGTGTAGAGCCTGCGGCGAGAAATTCCGTCTGCTTTATACACTTCCTCTTGCGCATCGGCAACAATGACCTGATCAAACTCAAGGCCCTTTGCTAGTGCAAGGTCGAGAAGAACAACGCCCTTCGCGGGGAGGGAATCGTGGCTGGTGAGCACTTTGACGCCGGTGCGCGGCTTGGCCTGCGCTGCGCCGTTGGCCTGTACTGCGCCGTTGGCCTGCGCCGCACCGTTGCCCGCAACGACATCGGTCGTGCCGTCCGCTACGCCGTTTCCGCCTTCTGCAAAAACCCCTTCCAGCTGTTTGGCCAGCCAGCGAACACGAGACTTCTCGGTGCACACAATGGCGGTCAGCCCATCAAACTCTTGCGCCTGCTCAATAAGGGACTTCATAGTCTGCAGATACTCGGCGCGCTCAGTATCTTTGTTGTCAGCGACCACCTCAAAGAACTCAGGTTTTTTGCCGCCGCGCTGAACGGAGTTTGTCTGGCCACGCTCTTCTTCGCTCAAAAGCGAGGTAAACAGTGCGGTAATCTCGGGAGAGGAGCGGTAGCTGGTCAGAAGCTTGCAGGTAGAAACAGCGCCCTCGCCGTGTGTTGCGCTAAAGATCTTCTCAATCTGCTCAAACGTTGCGGTATCTTCCCAAATTGCCTGGTTAGAGTCACCCAAAAGCAGAAAGTGCGCGCGCGAGAAGTACTTTCCGAGCACCATAAGCTGCGTTTCGGTGTAGTCTTGGACCTCGTCAATCATGACAAACTTGACGTTTTTCTCGCCAGCGCCTGTGATAAGAAGACGCAGGTAAACACATTCGGCGCCGCTTAGCGCGGAGGCGTTGAGCATGCGCATGCCAATGCGGTCGATGCGCAGCCAGGAAGCGGACTCGATGACCTCGTGCGCAGAGGCAAAACGCCAGTTGAGGAACTCGCGGGTGCGCGCCAGAACTTCTTCCTCGTCGGAAGGGCTGATGGTGCGACCAAAGACCTCAAGCTGCTGCTCAACGTCAAGGGAGAGCATCTCTTCCTGGATTTCGTCGTTGTGGGCCATCTGGCCAAGTCTGCGCTCCAGGCGGGTGTGGAGCTCGTCTTTAGCAAGTGCAATGAGGCGCGGGCCAACAGGGAATTGCGAGAACTTTGCCACAGAACTAGCCACCTGAACTGGCTTAATAAGCGTGGTTCCCTCAACAGAAATGGCCTTGAAGTCATCCTCGTAGAGCTCAAGTACGGCAAGTTGCTTTTCAAGTTTCTTCAGAGAATCGGGGTTGTTGTGAGCGCCCGATGCGTGGTCAGCCAGACCCAAAGCCTTGAGAAAAGAATCCCAGGTAAATACCTGCGGATTGTGCTCGCCCATGCTGGGCAAAACGGTGTTGATGTAGCGACCAAACATCTCGTTAGGAGTGAACAGGTACACCTGATCTGCGGTGAGCGTAGTGCGCTGCTGGTACAGAAGGTACGCGATGCGCTGCAGCAAAACGGACGTTTTACCCGAGCCTGCAATGCCGTTGACCAGCAGAACCGGCACATCCTCGTGCCTGACAACAACGTTTTGTTCGCGCTGGATAGTTGCGGTGATGGCCTGCAGCTTCTCGGTGTGCTGACGTTTCAGAGCGGCAAGCAGCAGAGAGTCTTCAATGGCAACCGTTGTGTCAAAGTAGAGGTTCAGCTTGTCTCGTGTGATGTCAAACTGTCGTCGAAGTTCCAGCTCAACCGTTCTTTTCTTGCCGTCTACCTGGTACGACGTAGTTCCCATCTCTTGGTTGTAATACGTCTCGGCAACGGGGCTGCGCCAATCCACAATAAGCGGCGTACGGTCTTTGTCCGTAATGCCCGCCGCACCAATGTATACATCGCGAGAAGGACGTCCAGGTCGCATCTTGAGCGTGACCTTAGCAAAGTAAGGCTGCCTCAAGAGGATTTCGACTCGACCGAGTTTCTCGACAGTGAAATCGTGATACTGGTTGTAGGTATCAATAACGCTGTTGAGCGTCTCAATGGCCGCAAGGGTCTCGATGGTTTCGTCCGCTCCGCCAAAGTCTGGGCGGATTTCTTCACTCATCTGACGAAGGTCTCTAGCTGCATCTTTTTGCGTAGTATTGAGCGTTGTGTCCAAATCCTCACGAATCTCAACAAGTTTTTGGTATACGTGGGAGAGGTGCTCTTGCTCTTGCTGGTGGATTGGATCCATGATGCTCCTAGATAGTTGCGTCTTCGATGCGGCGACGCAACTCGTCAATGCCCAGGCCGGTCTCGGATGAGGTAATAATGGCCTGTTCAGGGGTGATGTGGAATGCTTTGCGAAGGGCGGCCGCGGCTTGATTTTGCTTGCCGCGTGCAATCTTATCAGCCTTGGTAAACGCAACTACAAAGGGCAGCTCAGCCTCTTGGAGAAAGCTGATCATCTGCAGGTCAAGCTTTTGAGCTTCATGCCTGATGTCAACAAGGCTAATGACCAGGTTAAAGCTGCGTTCTTGCTCAAAGTAACCAC
>JABZHK010000119.1:0-4008 GCA_015258885.1 Atopobium sp. | reverse complement strand
TTAGGCAGAATCCACCGATTCTTTTACGTTTTCAGGCAAAAGTTACAGATTCTTTGCAGAAATAAGGCGCAGCTACAAGGTCCAAAATCAGTTGCAACTTTATCCGCGACGAGATGCCTGGTACTTCTCGAAAGCAGCTTTGTATTTCTGCTCCTCTTTCTTGAACATGGCGTTGAAAAACAGGGTAGTTACCAGAAGAATGACCAGGTACAGCGCAGTAAAAGACATCCAAGCCTGAGCCATATTTGGCACCCATCCTCCAATGAGCGCCATCGCCACAAGCGTTGGGAACAGGCAAACGTTGAAGCCAAGAAACCTGTGAAGGTAGCTGAGCTTAGTAATCAGAGGCTGATAGTTGAACCAAATCTGCTGGTAAATCCCCGACAGGACGCCGGCGGCGATCAGCGTAAGAAGTATGATGTTATTTTGCCTGTCACCATAATTGGTTGCCAGCGCAATGACGCCATACACAAGCGAGATGCCGGTGAAGCATATCGCGCCACCTGAAATACCTTTGCACATGATTTGACCTACTGTTTTATTGAGTCCCTCATCAAATTCTTGCTGAGTCTCTCGCTCAATTCCTTGCCAGTTTTGTGATTCGTTGCGTTCCATGATGTTCCCTTCTCTGGGATAAAACTGCTGTTAAAGTGTGGTTCGAGTGGTGTTTGGCGCTCGGCACCGGGAGCGATGCGCGAGAAAACCCTCTATCCCCTACACAATTCCAATGCGTCGTTTGATTTCGGCGGCATACTTTCTTGAAGCAACGAGGGTTTTCTCGCCAAGCGACAGCAGCATGCGGCCGGAACCTGCGGGTTTGATGCCCGTAACCTGATCCAAATTGACCAGTTCCTGTCGAGAAGTGCGCACAAACGCCGTGTCTTTGAGCGCGTCCTCGAGCTCGGTCAAGCGACTAGAACTTTCCAGAGTCTCCCCGTTTACCAGGTGAATCAGTGTCACACTGCCATCCGTCTGAATCCATGCAACATCCGCGAGAAGAACGACGCGCCTGTTGATGGTGCCGGGAACGTATCCAGTCATCTTTCCGTCAACCATCTGGAGCTGGCGGACAATTCCCGAAACGCGCGGGTCATCGGGGCCGCTCAAGATGGTCACTTCGATTTGCGCGCGACCCTTTTCTTCAACTACACGAATTTCCATGACACTTCCAAACAACTTACTTGACCTAACGTTTCGTTTTCTTGCTGCAGCGGAACTGCTCCCCGCTTGCTTCCTTGCCTTAAGGCATCTTTAGAATAACGGTTGCAGCTCTTATGCGGGACTTCGCGTCACTCAAATGCACTAACTGGCTCGTGAAATGCAATCTTTGCGCTTTAGGCATCGGCTGTGCTCTTGAATGCCGCTTTACGCGCCCAATTGCGCCCCAAGCTCGCACTTGTGAGCACCCACGAGCGCCTACACAAAAAGCCGCCCTCAAAATGAGAGCGGCTTGAAGTTACCGTGCGCTATGCCTGCGAGCGTGTCGACCTCGCCGCAGCTTAGTTCTTAGCTGCGTGAAGCTTGAGCGTGCCCAGCGCAAAGAGAACTGCTGCGCCGCCTGCAATAGCAAACATCAGTGTGTTCTGCAGAGCATCGTCGCCGGTGTAAGGAGTGCGAGACTTGCGAGGCTTAGGGACAACAGGGTTGGTGGTGGTATTGGTATCTGTGTCGATAAGACCATCGCTGACGTGGGCTGTGTTTACAACCGTAACGTCCTTCTCGCCCTTGTTGACCTTGACCTGGAAGGTAACGGTGAGTGTGTCGCCCGAAGCAACGTTCTGAGTCCAGGTTACGGTGCGTGTAGCTGGGTCGTAGGTGCCGCCATTATCAGCGGAGCCATCAACGTAAGTTGTGTGCTCTGGGATGACATCGGTGATGGTTACATCGCGAGCGGTGTTGGTGGTGTTGGTGTAAGTTACGGAATAAGTGAGCACCTGACCAGCAGTTACCTTGTTGCCGTCGATGGAGTTACCCTGACCATCCAGGACATCCTTCTTTGGCTGAGGCAGAACTACCCAAACGCCAATGAAGTGAGCGTTTTTATGGTCAATGACCTCGGAATCGTGATCGTAACCGATAAACACCCACGTTCCATCTGGAGTCTCTACGCGAGTAACGCCACCAAGAGGCTGATCAGGGGTAACAGTGGTTCCGTTAGGAATTCTAGTCTGCTTACCAGGCAGCAGGTCCAGGACCTCCTGAGGAAGCTCCCTGTTAGGAGTGCCGCTTATAAACTCGTGGGTCTTCTCGTACAGAAGCTCAGTGGTTACCTTATTGGAGTGAGCAACGTTTCCGTCGACAACCTGTGTAAGCTCGTTATCAATGTTGGAGCCGTCTGTCTCTACCTTGCTGTTGGTAACAGTCTTGTAGGTAATAACAAATTTCTTGCCGCCATTTGCCTTGGTGAGCAGGTGATCCTTGATGTTGACCGTAACCTTCTGGCCGTCAACAGCAACAGTGTAATCGGTGCCCTCAGTGAGGGTCTGGCCGTCAAAGCTTACGGTAAGGCTCTGGAAATCAAGGCGCTCGTCAAAGGTGTCAACCATGCTCATCGACTTAATCTTGCCGATGGTATCAATGCCCTGCCTTGGCAGCGTAAAGGTGCCGGTATAGGTAATGGTTTCTCCGGCCTTAGCAGGAGCCTGCTCTGGATCAACGGCCTTTACTGGAGCTGGAGTAATTGCCTCGGTGTACACACCAAAGAGGCTGCCGCTGGTAGCCGCGCTGGTGGACTCAAACGTCATGCTGCTTGACTTGGACTTAACAGCAAAACCTGCAAGGTTCTTCTCCTGGTCAGGACCGGAAGTTCCACGAACAGGATTCCAGGTAATATTGCCACCGCTGGTGCTCTCAACAAGAATGTTCCTGTTGTTCATAACAATGCTATCGATGGTGCTATTGGCGTTAATAAGCGAGAAGGTCTCGTTTGCGCCAGCATCACCGACAACGTCAATATCGCTTGGCTGCATAACAAGCTTGAGGTCACAAGGGGTGCCATCGGTGTACTTAAGCTCTACTGTTACGTTTGCGTTGATTGCATAGGACCTGAACATATCAGCAGTATAGCTGGGGTGATTCACGTCAATGTAGTCCATAATCTGGAAGGACTTAGTTCCCCAGTTCTCATCAACGGTCAAAAATGCAACGTCAGTCTTATTAGGGTTGTTGTAATCTGCGTTGGCGTTCTTAAGGGTAAGGTCCAGAGAGTTGATGGTGACATAAACGTCAACGTCCTTGCCGTCAACGGTGCCAGCGTTAGAAAACTTCAGCGAAAGAGGCTGGTTATACTGCTGGTTGGAACCGTCTTTAGTTGGCCGAACAACAAAAGCTGTTGAGGGCAGTCTGCCTGTGTCAGAAGCAGGAATCTCTACACGCTTAACGCCAGCTCCCTGCGAGAGAACAGTCATGTTGTCTCTGGTCAGCGTGAACTGGTAAATGTTGATCTGGGTAAGATCACTATCGTCTTTCTGGCGATCAAGTGCCTGAGCTGTGTTAATAGACATAAACAGGCATGCCACAACCATGGTGAGAAAGACTGAGATTCTCTTAAGAAAACCTTTTTTCATGATGGCCCCTCAAAAAGATGTGCATATTACATCTATATTTTCTTACAAATTGATAGCCAAAACATATGAGAAATTAGTATTCACATAAAAAGTGAATTTGGCTGATAAATAGTACAGTTCACATGGACAGTACTGTTTTGAAAATAGTTCAAATTTTTGTATCCGCGCCACATCTGCTGCTGGCGAACATGAATTCAGCCGTCGCGCTTCAAGACGCCGCACCCAGTCCGCGGCCTCGGCCCGCAGGCCTCTGCTCACGCGCCTTAGTTTGCTCCGCCAGGACGAGAAGGTCTACCAGCTTGATGATTATCTGGCTCTTGAACTTTCTCTGTCTTGGAGCAAATCCATGCAACGGTATAGCCAACGCAGCCGATAAACAGGCAGGTTAGACCTAGCATAAACATTTTCTCGCCAACGCCAAAGTCAATCTCGTATTGAATTT
>JABZHK010000118.1:0-4027 GCA_015258885.1 Atopobium sp. | reverse complement strand
TATCTACAGTTTCACTGCTCGGAATAGCTTTTCTCGCTAAGCACACTTTGTTGACTAAAGAGGCGCAAAGAAGTTTTCTTCACGCGATGAGAAGATCGAGAAGAGCACTCGATGCGATTCTTGATGACTATTCAGGTAGCGCTAATAGGAAAAGCGCGAAAAACATTCTATCTCACCAAGCTAGGGTAGAAAGAGAATGGTTAAACGCAATTCAGTAGAACAAATGTTCTACTTATGAACTAAAAAAGAAGGGACTCGAGAGGGTCCCTTCTTTACCTGTAATGTGTAGGATATGCTGCCCTTAACGTACGTTTCTCTTCTGGAAGAGCTGTCCACAAGCAGCATCAATGTCAGATCCACGAGAAAGACGGATGGTTGCTTCAACGCCAACAGAGTTGAGGCTGTTTACAAACTCCTGTGCGCGGGCAGGGGATGTTGGATGGAACTTAGAACCCTCAATCTCGTTAAGCTGAATGATGTTAACGTGGCAGAGCGTTCCTCGACAGAAGTCTCTCAAAGCTCCAAGCTCATTGTCAGAATCGTTAACGCCTTTGATCAGCGCATATTCATACGTTGGACGACGACCGGTCTTATCGACATACTCACCCATAATGTCATACAGGTGAATTAGTGAGTATTTACGAACTCCTGGCATGAGGGCGTCTCGCGTCTTTTGCACTGCAGAGTGAAGCGAAACGGCAAGTGTAAATTGCTCTGGTTCAGAAGCAAAACGCTTAATCATAGGGATAACGCCGCAGGTAGATACTGTAATATGGCGCGCACCAATGCCAGCTCCGTCAGGGGAGTTGAGGCGTCTCATAGCCGCAAGAGTGGCGTCGTAGTTCATGAAGGGCTCGCCCTGACCCATAAGAACAACGCTGGTAACGCGTGCGTCAAAATCGTCGCGGACGTGCATAACCTGCTCGTAAATCTCGCTCGCAGAAAGAGAGCGCGTGAGACCAGCAGCGCCTGTTGCACAGAAAGCACAGCCCATGGCGCAGCCAGCCTGTGTAGAAGCGCAGACCGAAAGCTTATTGCCGGTTGGCATGCCAACGCACTCGACAGAGGTGCCATCAGGGTAGCGAAGCAGGTATTTACGGCTGCCGTCTTCAGAGACCTGGCGGACAATTTGTTCAGCACCAGCAAGCGTTACCTGCTTAGATAGTTCTTCTCGCAGCGTTTTTGGAAGATTACTCATCTGATCAAAAGAGGTAGCGCCCTTAGACCAGATCCACTCCTCAATCTGCTTTGCACGGAATTTTGGCTGGCCAAGGGAAGTCACCAGTTCAAGGATTTGTTCTGATGAAAGGCTTCTGAGGTCAGATTTGGCGGCAGCCTTCTGTGGGCGAGAATCAAGCGCGGAGATGTCTGCGCCGTCAGCCGTGGTGTTTGTGCCGTCAAGAGTATTATTTGATTGCATTTTTGTCCTTCTCCAACTCTTCTAAGCTATCTGCGGTATCTTAGAAGAAATACGTTTACTAGAGTTTACCCTATGGGAGACTTATCTGAAGGAGCGGAAATGACACGTGAAGAGCTAAAAAAGCTTCATGTAGCAGTTGTTTCAGGTGGCTGGTCAGACGAGCATGAGATTGCAATGGAGTCTGGCAAGCAGTGTGCAGCAGCACTCAAAGAAGCTGGCTTTACCAGTGTTGACCTGCTTGATGTTGCAGAAAAAGACTTTGTAGTTACCCTTGCTCAAGGCGGTTATGATGTCGTGTACGTTGCTATGCACGGCCGTTTTGGTGAGGATGGCTGCATCCAGGGTCTTCTCGAGATTCTGCACATTCCTTACACGTTTTCTGGCGTCCTTGCGTCTGCTATGGGAACTGAAAAAGAGCTGTCGAAGCTCATGTATAGGCAGGCAGGCGTTCCAACTCCTAAGGGAATTGACGTTGCTGCAGGTACCGTCTTCACAGATGAGCAGGTAGACAAGCTTATTGAGGACCTCGGACTCCCTATGTTTGTAAAGCCTTCTGGCAACGGCTCCAGCTATGGTGTCACACGCGTCACTTCGCGAGAAGAGCTTCCCGCTGCACTTGAACTTGCGGGTGAGCAGGGCGAGCGCATCCTAATCGAGGAGAGCATTGAGGGAACGGAGATTACCGTTCCTGTCATTGGCAACGAGAACCCAACCGCTCTACCAATCGTTGAGATTGTTACCGGCGATGAGTTCTACAGCATTAAGACAAAATACGAGCCCGCATCCCTGCACCATGTAATTCCTGCTCGTCTTGAGCCTGCAGTGTACGCACGCGCTCAGGAGCTGGCAATTAAGGCTCACAATGCACTTGGTTGCCGTGGCGTTTCTCGTAGCGACTTTATTGTTACGGAGGACGGCGTGCCAGTGGTGCTTGAGACAAATACCATTCCTGGTATGACCGCGCGTTCTTTGCTGCCAGATTCTGCTCGTACCGGCGGCATTGATTTCCCTGAGCTCTGCACTCGCTTTATTGAGTTTGCGCTTGAGGATCGTCAGTAGATTTGTAGGTTATGACCAGCACTAAAAGCGCTACGCAAAAACTAGAAGAACTCATTCTTCCCGGTACCCCCTCTGCAGTTCTCAAAAAATATTTGGAGCTTGCAGAGAGGGCGGAGCATGAGTCGTTTGATGTCTTAGAGGACGACATTGTTGTTTTGGATACCGAAACAACAGGTCTATCCTTTAAGAAATGCTCTCTTATTGAGATTTCTGCTGCTAAATTGAGCGGAAGAGAGATTGTGGAGCGCTTTCAGACGTTTGTTGACCCGGGGTGCTCAATTCCCGAAGAAATTACTGCGCTAACCTCAATTACTGACGAAGACGTTAAAGGCGCGCCAAGCGCAAAAGAAGCTGTTGCGGCCCTTGCAGAGTTTGTTGGCGGACTTCCAGTTTTGGCACATAACGCTACCTTTGACCGTACCTTTATTGAACGAGTACCTGGTGGAACTTCTGTCTCCGACACCTGGATTGATACGCTGTCACTTTCACGCATAGCTCTACCTCGGCTTTCTTCGCATAAGCTTTCTAGCATGGCTGAAGCGTTTGGCACCATGAAGGTTACACACCGTGCTAGTGACGACGTAGATGCCCTTTGCGGCATGTGGCGCATCTTACTTTTGGGACTCATGAATCTGCCCCGCGGGCTTCTCGCCAAATTGGCGTCAATGCACGATGGAGTGGAGTGGACATTTAGGCCGATCTTCTCATATTTGTCGCAAATGAAGGAAGAAGAAGCAGTTCAGCGCGGTGTCGCAAAGAAAAACGCAACAGGTGACGAGCTTGCAGACGCGGAGATTTCGGGCACGTTCTTCTCGCTCAAGGACATTCGTAGCCAGCTTGTTGCCGACATAAAAGCAAAGGCGAGAAGGGATGCGGATGACCCAGAGACGCCTGCTATGCTGCCGATTTCTAAGGACGAGATTCATCGGGCATTTGCTAAGCCGGGCGTCGTTTCACAGATGTATGACAAATTTGAGACGCGCAGTGAGCAAGTTAGCATGTCCGTTGAGGTCAGAAATGCGCTGGTCACTTCTTCGCATAGAGAGCTTGAAGCCGGAACTGGCATTGGCAAGTCAATTGCATATCTGCTGCCTGAGGTACTTTTTGCGCAGAAAAACGACGTTACCGTAGGTATTGCTACAAAGACAAACGCACTGACCGACCAGCTTGTTGCACACGACCTTCCAGCGCTTGCGAAGGCGCTTCCTAACGGGTTGAGTTTTTGCAGCTTAAAGGGGTACGAGCATTATCCGTGCTTGCATCGTGTTGATAGAGCTGCCCTTGAAGAGCTTCCGCTGACGCTGATTGACCAGGAAGGCCGCTCGAGCAACAGCGTTGCCTCAGATATGCTGACCGCAATTGCTGTGATTTATGCCTATGCATGCCAGTCAGCCGACGGCGACTTGGATGCGCTGGGTATTCGCTGGCGTTCAGTCCCACGCGAGATGGTAACCATCAAGGCTGCAGAGTGTCTGCGCTCCAAGTGTCCCTATTACCCTCACGAGTGCTTTGTTCATGGAGCTCGTAAACGTGCAGGGTCTTCAGATG
>JABZHK010000117.1:0-4029 GCA_015258885.1 Atopobium sp. | reverse complement strand
CTGTTATTTGCACTCCTTCAAAGAGACAACCAAGAACGGTAAAGAAAAGGCCCTTGTGGAGTTTCTGGCGATAAGAACTTCCAAATTGAAAGTACATTTTTAGAACAGACAGCATTTTTACTCCCCCTTAAGCCTCGTCGAGTGCGCCAATGTGAGCACGGTACATGGTTGCATAGAGCGGGCATGTCTCCATAAGCTGATTATGCGTACCCTCAGCTTCAATAGAGCCATCGTTTACAACAACAATTTTGTCGGCATTTTGTACGGTAGAAAGACGGTGCGCGATAACCACTAGCGTTTTACCAGCTACCAGCTTTGCAACTGCAGATTCAACCTCTGCTTCAGATTCTGGATCCGCATAAGCTGTTGCCTCATCGAGCATGATAATAGGTGCATTTTTGAGCATAGCTCGAGCAATTGCTACGCGCTGACGCTCGCCACCAGAAAGGTGACCTCCCGAGCCTCCTACAACCGTTTGATAACCATGAGGAAGCGATTGAATAAAGTTGTGGCATCCAGAAGCTTTTGCACAAGCAATTACCTCTTCATCAGTAGCGTCTTTTTTGCCCATCCTGATGTTTTCCATAATGGTTTCATCAAAAAGGTAACTATCTTGATCAACGTAAGCTACAAGGTCTGCGAGTTGAGTTGGAGTGCAGGAACGAATATTTTGTCCTCCAATAGAAACAGACCCTTCATTTGGATCCCAGAAACCTGCGATAAGCCGCGCAACAGTAGACTTACCTGATCCACTTGGACCAACAAGTGCCGTAACTTGTCCTGGCTCAATGTCTAGAGTAATCCCGTGAATTACTTCATTGCTTCCGTACGAGAAACAAACATTGCTTAGTTTGATTTCGGTGCCCTCAAGCGTACAAGCAACCTCGGCCCTAACCTGATCTGGGTGATTCAATACCTCAGAGATTTCTTTGACAACAGAGCCTACCTGCGCAAGAGAATCCATAAAGCTCATTGCTTCAAAGAGCGGCTGAAAAATTCCTAAAGAAAGCACGGCACACATAACAAACGTAGAAGGAGAAAGAGTTCCCTGAAGCACAAACAAGCATCCCAGAGGCAATACCGTTACTAACGTTGCAGGAGCAATTGATAGCATGGCATCCTGCCAGATTTGGCAGTGGCTCATCCAATCAATAAAAGCATGGGCAGAGGCATAAACAGCTTTTGAGAACTTCTCGTAAGAGCTAGCGGACTGCCCAAAAGCCTTAATTACCTCAATTCCTGACACATACTCAACTGAAGCATTATTCATCTCTTTACCAGTTACGATAGTATTCTGATACCAATACTCGTAGTCTTTCATCATGCCTGATAAACAGGCAAGTCCCACAATAATAGTGAGCAAAGCAGCAAGAGCAAGTCGCCAGTCTAAAACAATGAGGTACACAAAAACCGCAAAAGCAGCCGTAAGGTTTGAAGTGAGCTCAGGAACTGCATGAGCAAGTGTGGTTTCAATACTATCGATCTTCTCGACTAACAAGCGTTTGAGAGAGCCGGAAGGCGTATCAAGCACATATCCCATGGGGATAGTTGTCAGCTTCTTTGCCACTCGGGTGCGCATGTTTGCAATTGTCGCAAACGTTGCCTTATGAGAAACGATAGTTGAAAGATGGTGGAAGATAATCTTTATCAAGTAGCTGAGACCTGCTATAAGTCCCCAATACAGGTAAAACGACCATTCTTGAATTCCATTAAAGATACCAACCACCATGTTGCCTGCGGCAACGTAAGGAACTATGCCTCCCAAAACACCAATAATGGCAAGGATGACAGAGAGCGCGTACATACTTTTTCTGTCTGACCACTCGAGCAATACTGCAACAGGATTTACTTCAGATTGCTGAGGATCCTGTTTTGTATTTTGGTTGCACTCAGTAGCTTGAACACTTTGGTTCTGACGATTTGCCATACCCACACCGCCTCCTGCCACAAACTCACAATGTAGTGTCTGTTATTCTGGCTGGCTTTGACAGAGAAAGCAAGGTTTCAACTGCCATAAGTTAGCTATATATAACTATTTAATAGTTTCAAACTGCTGAATAGCTAAAACAAGCTAGTTTTATAAGTAATCGGTAAGTGGTAAGCGCGCTACCTGTAATTGAGACGTGTAAACAATCTCATTAAAATACTTATGAAAGCTTAATCTAACCTCAATAATTGGTTAATCTTTATAAGAGACCATGTATCACGAAGACGAGAGGCGTCTTTAACATCTCGAAAGGAAACTGATCATGGAAAAGCTAGATAAGGTTGAGGTAATTCGCGAGAAGTGCGGCGTAAGCTACGAGGACGCAAAGGCAGCACTTGACGCTTGTGATGATAATGTTCTTGATGCAATTATTTGGCTCGAGAAGCAGGGCAAGTCCACTAAGCAGACTGCAAACTATACTACTGAGTCAGCTGCACAGTCAGACGTTTCTCCAGAAATGGAAGCAGCTCAAATTGCCTACCAAGAATCAAGCAAAAAGTCTGATTTCTCAGAGAATATGTCTTCTCTCTGGGAGAAGTGCAAAGAGCTGTTCCATAAAAGTGTGGAAACGAAATTCATTGTTACTCGTCGTGGTGAGCAGTTCATGGCCATGCCAGTAATTATTCCAATTGTTGGTCTATTCCTCTGGGGTGCTACATTCTGGCTGCTCATCATTGGTCTGTTCTTTGAAATGCGCTATCACATCCAGGGAGCTTATCCTATTGTTGTTGATGTAAATGAGGCGATGGATAAGGCTGCAGATGCAGCGGGTTCCATCAAAAAAGATGTTATCGACAAAAAATAAAATGCAATTGGTTCCAAACCTAAAATAGAAAACTTCGATATTTAGGCGAGAAAATGATTAAGGTTCTTATCGTTGAAGATGAAGAAAAAATTGCACGCTTTATAGAACTCGAGCTTAAACATGAGGGCTATGAAGTGGACAAAGCTCTTGACGGAAGAACCGGAGCTGAAAAAGCACTGTCAAATGACTACGACCTTATCTTGCTTGATGTACTTCTCCCCCAGCTTAATGGTCTAGAAGTTCTTAGAAGGATTCGTCGCGAGAAAAACACGCCAACTATCATGCTTACTGCTCGTGATTCGGTTATGGATAAAGTAGCTGGTCTCGATGCGGGTGCAGATGACTACCTCACCAAACCTTTTGCGATAGAGGAACTTCTCGCCCGCATTCGCGTGGCCCTTAAGCATCATGAGGCAGATAACACAAACTCTCAAGCAGTTCCACAAGCAGTGGCTGCTAACACTTTTACGCTTAAAGGTGTCTCGCTTGATGTTGATCGAAGAGAAGTCTGTGTCAAGAACGATACGATTGAACTCACCACTAAAGAATTTGAAGTCCTGCGTATGCTTATGGGGCACGCTGGCGTTGTCATGAGCCGTGAGCGTATTGCTTCTGAAGCCTTGGGTTATGAGTTTGCCGGAGAAACTAATAACGTGGATGTACACATTGCCCATCTACGTGCAAAAATTGACGACCGCTATAACATCAAGCTAATTACTACTGTTCGTGGAGTCGGATATGTCATCAGAGAAGCATAATCGTTCCACCATACAAGAGCATAAAAAGCCTTTCTTTACTCCCTCTGATTCGTCGACAGCTGGAGTAATTACCTGGGGATTTTGGTGGCGTAAGCTGATGAATTACGTTGGCTTTAATCTCTTTCTATTGGTAAATATAGCGCTAGTTTTTATTTATACGTATAACCAGCATGTTCCACAAGGTACTTTTTACCTAGGATTTTTCCCTACTGAGTCTCACTCTATTTCTCTTACTGGATTCACTTTCTTACACGGGTTCTCAAGCCTTAAATACATTGTTCATGGCCCTACTTTTGGCGCAAAAATATTTGATTTAGGCGAAGAGTTAGCACGCTTCTGGCCCATGTATATTGCAATTCTTATCTGGGAAATCATTGATCTGTTGTCCTTCTTCGGTGATATGCGTCGTGTCAGAAGAGCTCTTCAGCCCCTCAATACACTTGCACTTAAAGCAGATCAACTAGTAAATAGTGATGTTC
>JABZHK010000116.1:0-4059 GCA_015258885.1 Atopobium sp. | reverse complement strand
GCCTTGGGTTCTTCGTATTTTGCGTCTCCTGATGCGTACAGATTAGCAAACAGGAATGCTCTCATGGTCATCATGGCGCCCCACATAGAGTCGGTCATTTTGATGTCGCCTACGCGAGAACTCTCAGAGACAATATCGTGAACCATGTTTTCAATACGCTCAGGTGAGCTATTTCCAAGAACCTCTCGAGCTTCAGTTGGGAGATACTCCTCCGAAAGAAGTCCTGCTCGTTTTGCGTCATCAATATCGTGCGTTACATACGCAATGCGGTCCGAAATGGCAACAATTCTTCCTTCTGCAGTTTCTGCACGTAGATTACCTGAATGGCATCTAATACCATTAATAACCTCATGAGAAAGATTAAGACCCTGACCGTCTTTCTCCAGATACTCAACAATGCGGGCACTCTGCTGATTATGAGCAAAAATATACTCATTTTCTGGAGCATCGGGGTCCATTCCCCTATACAGGCTAATGGCGTGCGAAAGCGCCTTCTCGCCAATATGGCCAAACGGCGTATGACCTAAATCATGTCCAAGTGCAATTGCCTCAGTCAGGTCTTCGTTTAAGCCAAGAGGACGCGCAATTGAGCGTGCAATCTGCGAAACCTCAAGCGTATGAATAAGACGAGTCCTATAGTGGTCCCCTTCTGGAGCGAGAAAAACCTGTGTCTTGTGAGCAAGTCTTCTGAAGCTCTTACTGTGCAGAATACGATCTCTATCACACTGATAACAGGTACGGTACTGGTCAGGTTCCTCTGCAATCGCACGACCTTTACTTAGGTCAGAAAAAGCCGCTTCAGGAGATAAGATTTGATGCTCGCGAGCTTCAAGATCTTCTCGTCTAATGGATAACATAGAACCTCCTTGTACCTGCATCTTTACCTCATAATAGCAGGATATTACTATCTAGCAAAAGAGGGCGACCGAAGCCGCCCTCTAGAGTTTGTTGCAGTGTATCTAGAAGAAAACCTACTTAGTAGCAATCTTCTGTGGACCACCGTTAGCCTGAATCTTAGCCTGTGCTGCAGCAAGACGTGCAATTGGTACACGGTATGGTGAGCAAGAGACATAATCAAGACCAAGGTTGTAGTACATGTGGATGGACTCTGGATCGCCACCAGTCTCACCGCAGACACCAATGGTGAGGTTAGGATTACCCTTACGGCCACCCTCAACGCCCATACGGACAAGCTCTGCGACACCCTTATCAAGGGTTGCAAATGGGTTGGTTTTAACAATCTTGCGCTCAAGATAGAGAGGCATGAATGCAGACTCAACGTCGTCACGAGAGAAGCCAAGGCAAGTCTGGGTGAGGTCGTTAGTACCGAAGGAGAAGAAGTCTGCGTGCTTAGCAATCTCCTCAGACATGATAGCTGCACGTGGAAGCTCGATCATGGTACCAACTGGGATGTTGAGCTCAACACCGTACTCATCAGCAACCTGCTTGATGGTCTCCTCAACCTCTTCACGGACCTGGATGAGCTCCTCTTCGAAGCCAACCAGAGGAACCATGATCTCTGGACGAGGGTCAAGACCAACACGCTTGAGCTCTGCAGCTGCGCTTGCGATAGCGCGAACCTGCATAACGTTGAGCTCTGGGTAGACAAGGCCAAGGCGGCAGCCACGGAGGCCGAGCATTGGGTTTGCCTCCTGGAAGGCGTCAAACTTAGCGAGAAGAGCACGCTTTGCAGCGGCGTCCTTACCCTGCTCCTCATCATGAGCAATCTCAACGTCAAGCTCACGTGGGGAATCAAGGAACTCATGCAGTGGTGGGTCAAGAAGACGGACAACAACGTCTTTGCCGTCCATTACCTTGAACATACCAAGGAAGTCGCCCTTCTGAGCACGGCCAAGCTGCTCAATAGCAAGCTGCTTAACGTCCTCAGAGTCTGCAAGAATGAAGTCCTGAATGAGGTGCTTACGCTCACCAAGGAACATGTGCTCTGTACGGTCAAGACCAATTGCCTCAGCGCCGTTATCAACGGAAGTCTGAGCGTCTGCTGGGTTATCAGCGTTTGCACGTACACCAATGACGCGACCACGGGACTCGTCAAGACGGACCTCGTCTGCCCATGCAAGGATGGTCTGAAGGTCACCAGAAAGCTCTGGCTGAACAAGCTCAACAGCACCAAGGATGACGTCACCGGTGGTACCGTCGATGGAGATAACATCGCCCTCGTTAACAACAAGGCCAGAATCAGCAACGGTGAAGCGCTTGTTAGCAGCATCAATGCGGAGTGTATCAACACCGCAGACGCAAGGAGCGCCCATACCACGAGCAATAACAGCTGCGTGGCTGGTCTTGCCGCCGTGGGAAGTTAGGATGCCCTCTGCAGCGACCATGCCGTGGAGGTCATCTGGAGTGGTCTCCCAACGGACAAGAATACAAGGCTTGCCTGCCTCTGCAAAAGCCTCAGCGTCTGCAGAAGAGAAGACTGCAGCACCAACAGCTGCACCAGGAGAAGCGTTAAGACCCTTAGCAATGGTCTCATACTCAGCGTTAGGATCAAACTGTGGGTGCAGAAGCTGATCGAGTTGCTCAGGAGCAACACGAGAAACAGCCTGCTCCTTGGTAATACGACCCTCTTCGTACATCTGAATTGCAACCTTGAGTGCAGACAGAGCAGTACGCTTACCAACACGAGTCTGAAGCATCCAGAGCTTACCATTCTCAATGGTGAACTCGATGTCCATCATGTCTGCGTAGTGATCCTCAAGAATCTCGAAGACGTGGAAGAGCTCCTCGCCTGCCTCCTTGAGTGCAGGGACCTTAACGAGGTCTGCAATAGGCTCAGTGTTACGAATACCAGCAACAACGTCCTCGCCCTGAGCGTTAATCAGGAAGTCGCCGTAGCGCTCGTTAGTACCATCTGCAGGGTTACGAGTAAATGCAACGCCAGTTGCAGAGGTCTCACCCTTGTTACCAAAGACCATGACCTGAACGTTAACTGCAGTACCAAGCTCATCAGGAATCTTGTTCTGCTTGCGGTAAAGGATTGCGCGGTCGTTCATCCAAGAACCAAAGACTGCCTGCTCAGCAAGGCGGAGCTGGAGATAAGGATCAGATGGGAAGACAGCGTAGCCGTTCTTGGAGACCTCTGGGTGCTCCTTAACGTCAACATTTGCTGCAAAGATGCCCTTGAACCAAGTTACAAGGTCGCGAAGGTCGTTTGCGTCTAGCTCTGTATCAAGCTTAACGCCCTTCTCGGCCTTCTTAGCAGCAATTGCGTCCTCAAAGAGCTGTCCAGAGACGCCCATAACAACGCCAGAGAACATCTGAACAAAACGACGGTAAGAGTCCCAAGCAAAGCGCTCATTACCAGTCTGCTTAATGAGGCCCTGAACGGACTCATCGTTAAGACCAAGGTTAAGAACAGTGTCCATCATGCCAGGCATGGAGAATGGAGCACCGGAACGGACGGAGACAAGCAGTGGATCTTCTGCATCGCCGAGCTTCTTGCCCATGCGCTCCTCAAGAGTTGCCATTGCAGCGTCAATCTCATCAGTGACGCCCTCAGGCCAGACGTTGCCGTTGTTGGAATAAGCAACGCAAGTTTGGCAAGTAATTGAGAATCCTGGAGGTACAGGCAGACCAATCTTAGACATCTCTGCAAGGTTTGCACCCTTGCCACCAACAATCCACTTTGCCTCTTCTACGGATGCGCCAGCGACCTCAGTAACATCGTTACCGGCGTGGTCCTTTCCGAAGCTGTAAACGTGCTTCTCGGACATAACACTCCAAACTCTCAAACTGTCACACGCAAAGCGTGCACCAACACAATTGAACGCAAAGACATCAAACCAAACAAGTAGGTTCTGTCTTCACATTCATAGTATGTTACCAACCTACGCGTTCTATCTGAACAAAATAACGGTGAGCGGTCAATATCGACCGTTCACAGAATGATTTGTAAACTTATGGTTGCAAATTGTGAAATTCTCCATAAAGAAAATGAGCACCCAAAGTGGATGCTCATTTAACTTTTTGATATTTTGAGGCATCAGCACTCTCTTAACGAGTAACTCCCTCAAAGAAAGCGCCAATTGCGTGACTTGG
>JABZHK010000115.1:0-4081 GCA_015258885.1 Atopobium sp. | reverse complement strand
ACATTGCACTTACCGCATCCGTAACCAAGTTTGCTGGTCCTATCAACCTTCCTGTTGAGGCTGAGCTTGGCAAAGTTGGCGGCAAAGAGGACGACGGCCCAGCTGTTGAGGGCGAGAACCCCTACACTGATCCAGACCAGGCTGAGGAGTTTGTTGCTCGCACTAACTGCACTTCTCTTGCAGTTGGCGTTGGTACCGTTCACGGCGTCTACCACGGCACACCTCACATTGAGCAGGGTGTCCTCAAGGCTATCCGCCAGCGTCTTGATATTCCTCTGGTTCTTCACGGTACTTCTGGTGTTCCAGACGACCAGGTAGCAGAGGCAATTCAGAACGGTATTTGCAAGGTTAACTACGCAACCGAGCTCCGCCAGGTCTTTACCGCAGCCTTCATGAAGTACATGTCAGAAAACCCTGGCAACTTTGATCCAAAGAAGCCTTCCGTTCCTGGTATGGAAGCAATCACTCAGATTGTCGCAAGCCACATGAATAACCTGGGCTCTTCCCACAAGGCATAAGCGTCAAGGCATAGCCGTCGCACGTATCCTGCTTTTGCAGATAAAAATATGGCGAGAAGATCGATTGGTCTTCTCGCCTTATTGTTAAAAGCAAAGCGTTGTTGAAAACGCAAACCTTAGCAAATCTTGCAAATCCAATCTACTTCTGGAGCCTCAATCTCGCCAGACTGAATGCTGGTCAGCGTGTTGCGGAGCTTAGACATAACTGGTCCAACAGCCTCCATACCAGCGCCAAAGACAATTTCTTTCTGGCCGTCAACAACTTTGCCAACAGGAGAAATAACAGCAGCGGTACCGCACATGCCGCACTCAACAAACTGGTCAAGCTCGTCAAAGCGGACAGGACGCTCAACAACCTTCATACCAAGCAGGTCTTTAGCAACCGTTGCCAAAGAGCGGCGGGTAATAGAAGGCAAAATGGAATCTGTGTAAGACTGTGGAATAACCAGGGTTCCCTCTTTATCAACAAAGAGGAAGTTTGCGCCACTGGACTCCTCAACATAGGTACGAGAGCCAGAGTCAAGATACATACTGTCTGCAAAGCCCTGCTCATGTGCCCAGGTGGTTGGATACAGAGACATAGCGTAATTCAGACCAGCCTTGATGTTGCCGGTTCCGTGAGGAGCGGCGCGGTCATAAGGAGAAACGGTCAGTGCAACAGGAGCAACGCCGTTAGAGTAATAAGCTCCAACTGGAGTGACCATAATGCGGAACTCATAGGTAGGAGATGGCTTAACACCAACAGTATTTCCGGTACCAATCATAAATGGACGAACATACAGCGTAGCACCCGTACCAAATGGTGGAACCCATGCTGCGTTTGCAGAAACAACCTCTTTAACAGCAGCGACAAATCTATCCTCAGGAAATGGTGGCATGACAAGGCGAGATGCAGAGTCAACCATACGCTGAGCATTGAGATTAGGACGGAAGCAGACAATATCGCCAGAAACTGTGGTATAAGCTTTTAAACCCTCAAAAACTTCCTGGCAATAATGGAAGATGTTTGCGCATTCAGACAGCGTAATGCTGTGGTCGGTGGTAAGGCCACCCTCATCCCAAGCACCGTCTTTGTAGTGGGCAACGTAGCTGTAGTCACACTGCGTATATGCGAAGCCAAGCGCCGTCCAATCGATATCTTTCTTCTCCACTGAGTTTGCCATGGCTTTCCTTTCTCCGTGGGTTTTAAAGAATGAACTTCATCATAAACATGCGGATATGAATACCTAGTCCTATTAAATAGTTTGTAACCGAATAGATATTTTGCGGTATAACGTACATGAGCTGAAGGGAGCAAAAATGAATATCAACCTTAAGAGGACTTACGATGCGCCAGAAGCTGACGATGGGTATCGCGTGCTGGTAGATAGACTGTGGCCTCGTGGTATCAAAAAAGAGAACCTACACGCTGATGAATGGGCTAAAACCATTGCTCCTACTACTGAGTGCAGAAAAGCATTCAACCACGATCCAGAGCGCTTTGGTAGCTTTGTGTCTACCTATACCGCTGAACTTGACAGCAATCCTGACGCAGATGCCTTTGTCAAACAGCTTAAAAAGCTTGATCAATCTACCGTGACACTGCTTTTCTCGGACAAAGACACTACGTACAACAACGCAGTAGTACTCAAAAAGTGGCTTGAGACTAAGCTTAAGTAATACGCTTACCCAGCCACGCTTACATATCTTGCGAGAAGAACTCCTGGTAGAACTCCAATTCTTCAGGAGTATCTATGCTTGATGAGAATAAAATATCAGGCTCTACGGCGCTAGTGTTCTTGTCAGCGGCAGCATCTGCAGAAGCAAGCAAGTTTGCCTGTCCAAGCAAACGCTTAAGCTGATGAGCGGCGCCTGCCCCACCGTCAAAAAATTCTACGTCTCCTAAAACAGAGCTAATTTGCTTCTTGATAAAGGGGTAATGGGTACACCCAAGAACCACGGCATCTACCTGGTCAGCATAATTTCCCAAAAGCTCGGCCAGTCGTTTATGCATCTGTTCTGAATCAGCCTGACCAGATTCAATAAGCTCCACCAGTCCTTCCCCTGGAATAGAGATAACCTTTGCAGAAGGATGCAGGCGCGACTCAAGGTTGTGGTACTTCTGCAAAGAGAGCGTTGCTTTTGTAGCCAGAACAACCACTGTTCCATGGGGATATGCAGTTACTGCAGGCTTAAGAGCTGGCTCAACACCCACAATAGGTACATGAGGATAGGTTGCCCTCAGCTCGTCTGCAGCAGCAGCTGTAGCAGTATTGCAAGCTATAACCAGCGCTTTAGCACCCTCATCAATAAACTTTTTAGCAATAGCACAAGAACGCTGGGCAATCTGTGCTTTTGGTTTAGTGCCATAAGGAGCAAATGCAGAATCGCCAAAATAATGAAATTCCTCGTGAGGCATTTGGGCAACAAGGTGTTTAAGCACACTCATGCCACCAACGCCCGAGTCAAATACACCAATAAAATTATGAGGAGCTAAGCGAGCTTCCATTACAAACCTTTCAAACTGAATGTAAAGTATTTTATACCTTTATCATTCAAAGGTTGATTTACGTCACTCTTGGGTAGAATGCCAAAGATATGTTTTTAACGATTGGAGTTTCATGAGCAACGAAGGTAAAAAGGTAAAGGTCCACTACGTAGGCACGCTTGATGACGGAACTAAGTTTGACTCCTCCCGCGATCGCAACGAGCCACTGGCATTTACCTGCATGGCTGGTCAGATGATCCCAGGCTTTGATGAGGCTGTCAAAGATATGACCGTTGGCCAGATTGTTGACGTCCACATTCCAGCAGCAGAGGCATATGGTGAGCGTCATGAGGAGGCAGTACAGCCTGTTCCCGTAGCTCAGCTCCCTGGCTCTGAGAATCTTGTTGCAGGTCAGCAGGTTACTCTGGGCACCCCTGAGGGATACCCTGTTATGGCAACCGTTGTCTCTAACGACGGCACCACTATCGTCTTTGACACCAACCATCCAATGGCTGGTAAAGACCTTAACTTCAACATTGAGCTTCTCGAGGTTGAAGAGTAATCCACTCCCCCTTTATAGGGCGAGAAGGGCGTAGGTGCTTCTGGCATCTACGTCCTTCTTTTTTCCGGCTTGAATTCTCATTGCTAGTGCAACAACAAAAGACAAGGTAGTGACCCATGGGTCTACAATGGCGCTTACGACAACGTTCATTGAAAGGATTTCCATGGGTCACTATAGCCATCTTAGCATTGAAGAGCGCGAAGACATTATGGTCTGGTGGAAAAATCATGAAAGTATAAGCCAGATTGCCCGTAAGCTCGGACGAAACAAATCAAGTATTTCACGGGAGATTAAAAGAAACGGTTGGACAATCATTGGAGTGGCGCATCTGTGCTATAGGGCTTCGACTGCCCAGAGAAAAACCGATGTTCGACGCCAGGCTTGCAAGAAACGCACCCTACTCGATGATCCAAGCCTTCGTGCACGTATTGTCTTTCTTATCTGTAGTCGTCACTTCTCACCTGAGCAGATTGCAGGCAGACTACACTTAGAGCTTTCCTACGCTCCTGTCAGCTGTAGCACTATATATAGAGC
>JABZHK010000114.1:0-4098 GCA_015258885.1 Atopobium sp. | reverse complement strand
GTATCATCAAATCGGTTCCAAGTAAAACTGAACAGCGTCGGCTTCTGACTCGTGTGCCAGGGACTATACGCGCTTCCACCCGAAACGCAATCCTGCCAAACCAGCATGCCGAGTCGGTCGCAATGATAGTACCAACGCTCGCTTTCAATCTTGATATGTTTACGCAGCGTATTAAAACCGGCCGATTTCATAGCCTCTATGTCATATACCAGCGCATCATCGGACGGCGTGGTCATCAATCCGTCAGGCCAGTAGCCCTGATCCAGCGCGCCACGAACAAAATACGTCGCTCCATTCAAATGCACCCTTGGCGCACCAGCCTCGTCAGGCTTCACCTCAACAGTACGAAACGCGCAATAGCTCCGAACAAAATCGACCACCGCACCATCCTGCCAAAGTGTTACCTCCACGGCATAGAGGTGCGGACTCTCCGGCGACCAAAGCAGCGGGTCATCCACATGCTGCTCGGCGGATATCTCCCCTGCCTCGTCCACCGGAAGTGTGGCGAGAAGAATGTCTTGTCCAAGCTCATCTTTGAGCGCCAACTCCAGCTTAAACGCGCCCGTTTGTACACCTTCCAGCCCGCTTACCTGCACGTTCGCCTTAACTTCAAGCGTGCCAAACATATCACCCTTCAGCGTTAGCGACTCAAGGTGAACCGCAGAAACAACCTCGTACCATACGCTTTGCCAAATGCCACTCTGAGCGGTATACCATATGTCACCACGAGAAAGACGCTGCTTACCGCGCAGTTGAGAGCCGGTGTCACTTGGATCCCAAACGCAAAGCACGAGCTCAGCGGTGGTCGCACTCTTTGCCGCGGGCGCTACCTCGCCCGCGTCCGCCGTGGAAGGATCCGCAACCTTTCCCGTCGTCGCACTTTCCCCTGCCGCGGCCGACCCAAGCAGGTCCGTGACATCAAAAGAAAACGGCAGGTAACCGCCAGTATGCGTACCGACAAGCTTGTCGTTTACAAAACACGCGCACATCCAGTCGACCGCATCAAAATGCAGAATAAATCGCTGTTCATCGGCCAGTTTTGGCAAGTCAATTTTGTGCCTGTACCACAAAAGCTCATGCGGACGCACCGTTCGATCAACCCCAGATAACGGAGCTTCTGGCGAGAACGGCACCACAATCTGTCCGTCCCAACGGGAAGGAATCTCCTGTTGTGCGAGGGTTTCTACGTCCACCTCGCCATCTACCGGCGCAATCGCATACTTCCACACACCGTTCAACATCGCATACTCGTCGCGCTGCATGCGAGGACGCGGATGCTCAGGTAACACATTCGACGGGTCAAGCGCCTCTCCCCAAACAGTCGTCAGAGAATTCAGCGTTTCCTCCGTATGCTTTTTGGGTGCACTTGCCAAAACACGACGAATATCCAGCATCGCATCTCTCGTTTCTCATGAAGCAGCAGGTACAAGCACTGACAAACTGGCGTGACGTATATAGAGCAGGCACGACACAAACATGCCTCGCGGACGTATATATATCATAGCCGCTTCGTAAAAGTATTTATATAGCGAGAAAATCAAATAAGCCCAGTTCAACTATGGGACTGAGGATCGGATAAAAGCAAATGGTCACGTTAATGGTCACGTGAATATTCACGTAGATATCCACGTTAAACGTTAGCGCTTGGGAAACCATGGAATGCAACGATTAACTCGCTTGCAGTACTCTCTGTACTCATCGCCAAACTGCTCGAGAAGCCACTTCTCCTCCGTGGCTTGCATCATCACAGTTAAAAGCGCCCAAAACACAAGCGGCAGCGGTAGTAGGTAAAGGTTGCTTGAAAGCAAAGCTGCGCCCGACATAACAAACGCAAATGCGGAGTAAATAGGGTTTCTAACCAGCGCATAAACACCAGTGGTAACCAGCTGATTTGCGATGATTTTCTCGCGAAGTTTTTCTTTTATGGCGGCGGAAACCCACAGCCAGATGCCCACAATCAGAAAAGCCGTGCCCACGGTGTGCATCACGCCGACCGTGGCTCGGATACGAAGATACGGAAGAAACCCCAGCTTGGACAGGGTGATGCACGCAACTGTCAGCGCCGTGATGGCAATCACATAAGCGGGGCCGACGCCAAGCACCGGAAGGTGATCGTTCTTCTTATTCTGAGCAGGCATTCGTTAAACTCCGTTCGGTTAGCGATTTGTTAGCTCAAGTTAACTATGCCATACAGTTTACACCTAAAACTACACTTTGACGTGCGGATTTTATCTAATACTTCTCACCGTCACTCACTATATGAGTGTCCACCACACTGGACACTTAGAATCCTTTTTAAGCCTATGATTATTCAACGATGAGAAATAAATTACCTGTTCAAACAGCTAATTTTTTCTCTAACATCTCTGAAAGGAACATACTATGGAACGAACGATTGACGTATCTACAAAATTGAGCACGCAAGTTCCACCTGACACCATTAACGTTGATATCACAATTCGAGGAACTTCCAAGATCCGTGAAAACTGCACAGCCAAATATAATACGCTGCTTCAAACAATAAAAGATGCTCTAGAGAAAAACGGGTTACCTGCCTCAATTCTAAAAAACAATAACTATTCAGTTTCTGGACACGAAGTAAACTGGTACAAGAAAGATGATGAGGGTGACTATTATGTCGCCGAGAAAAAATTTCTGGGATATGATTTCCGCGCAGAACTATCTGTTGAAGAACATCTTGAAGAAGATCTTGTCGAGAAAATCTGGAAAGCACTCAGTTCATGTGGTGATGAAGTGACCTTTTCAGTTGAGTTCTCGATAGCACATAACGACACCATTAAAGACAACCTATCTGCAGATGCTATTATTGCCTGTCATCAAAAAGCAAATCTTCTTGCTAAGGCTGCCGGAGCAAAGGTGGTTGGGCTTAAGCATGCAGACTACGACTTTAACGGAAGAGAACTAGCGTATAAAACCTGCGATCATATAGCTTTTTGTGAATCTGATTATGGAAACCAAGATCCTACATTTGATTCATCAGACATAGACATCTGTTGTTACGTCAGCACCACATGGGAAATCGAACTACTACCGCCAGATGATTTGCTGTAGCTGCACAAACCACCGCGCTCCAAAGGGTTTCTCGCCTGGCGAGAAACCCTACTTGTAGCACGTCATTTACTTTCAGCAAGCGGCTGTGAACGCAAGCTGTTTACCAACAGCAAGCAATCTCTGACCACAAGTCGTTTACGCACGCAGGTCGTTTACTGGTAGCGGAGCGATTCCACAGGATTGAGCTTTGAGGCTCGACGAGCAGGCCAGTAGCCAAAGATGAGTCCGATGCCAATGCAGATTCCCGAGGTAATCATCACAATGTTCGGCGTGATGATGGGCGTGATACCAGTTTCAAGCTGTATCATGCTGCCAAACGAGCCGGCCAGACCCCATGCCCCAGCGTAACCCAAGGCAATGCCAATCGCGCCGCCCATAATGCAAATCAAGATGGACTCGCATAGGAACTGCTTGGTGATGTCGGACGCGCGAGCACCCAGAGCTTTACGCAGGCCAATCTCCCTAATGCGCTCCGTTACGTTGGTGAGCATCATGTTCATAATGCCAATGCCGCCAACCAGCAGCGAGATACTTGCCGTAGCGGTAACCAGGACCTGGAACGACATCAGTGTTGCGTTCATCTGCTCAATGATGGACGAGAGCGTCATGACCGTTACGCGGTCTTCTGCCTGCGCGGAAGGAATGTTAAACCAGTCCAGCAACCAGGACTTTGTCTCATCCGCAAGCGCCTTCATGTCAACGTTTTCGCGAGCGTAACCAAAGACCTGGCTGATAGTTTTGGTGCCCGTCAGGCGCGCGGAATACGTGGAGTACGGTATATAGGCCAACAGTGTATCGCCTTGCCCGCCCCCATTTGGGCCACTGTCAACCACGCCCACAATGGTGTAGCTGTCGTTGTTGATGCGAACAACCTGTCCAATGGATGCATCTGCACTACCAAAGAGCTTCTCGGCAGACAATTTGTCGAGAAGAACGTTTCTAGACGTATCGTCTACGTCGGACTTTGTGAAGAGTGAGCCCGCAGATGCCTTGAGGCCCATAACGGTGAAGTAGTCGGGCGTGCAG
>JABZHK010000113.1:0-4130 GCA_015258885.1 Atopobium sp. | reverse complement strand
GGTCTCAATGAGCTGGCAGTCAACAATGGAGCCCTCTACGCGGACCATAGGCTCACGTGGGAAAACAAGCTCTCCCTCGGGGATTGCATCAATGGTTACATTGAGCTTGTGGTTGCGCAAAAACTCAAGGAACGCTGGCTTAAAGAGACGGCCGCCACCAGGAGAGTTAATGCTTGCCAGGTAGTCAATATCGTCGTCTTCAAAGATAAAGTTTTCAACTAAGTCAGCAATTTGACCAGTACCACAAGAAATTGCAAATCCGCCATTAAAGGGATTCTCGCGGAAGAATGCGGTAAAGCATGCCTCTGCATCAACAAGACCGGCTTCCCAATAACCTTGAGCCATCGTGAGCTCATACAAGTCTGTATTAAGGCTAACGTCTGAGGGTTTGGTACGATCAGTGAGTGACATAGTTGCTCTTTTCGATTGGTCAAAAACTGACGGTGAGACGATATATCTAGAGTAGCAGTCCTACAAAATAAATTGGCTTACAACAAAGATAACTGCGAGAATTACCACAGTTCCAATAACAATTTTTTGCCCCAGAGGCATTTTGATGTCTTCGTCGTCTTCATCTGGCTCCATGAGAGCACGGCCCTTTGCGCGCTGCTCCTGAATGCGACGAATTTGCTCGGCCTCCTGCTGAGCTGCCTGACGTGCAGCACGCTGCTGAGCTGCAACAAGCTGAGCATCTTCAGCGGCAGCCGCCTCTGCTTGCGCTTGCGCTTCTACTTGGGCTGCACGGGTCTTCTCGGCACGAAGCGTCTCAAGCTCGGCGCGCTCTTTCTCTGCGCGAAGAGCCTCAAGCTCCCTGCGCTCTTTCTCTGCGCGAAGCGCTTCCAGCTCGGCGCGCTCCGCGTCCGTGAGCACAGCCGCTTGTGGCGCTGGGGTGGTTTGGAGCTCTTCGGGTTTCTCGACAGACATGGTTACTCCTCGGTTTGCGTATCGGGGATGCTGGTGGTGGCGTCGTTGGCGACATGGCCAGCGGCACAGGCGTCGGTGGCGTTGCCGCGAGCCGTGCGAAGCTTGAGCGCGGGACCTTCAACGCCTGTTGCATCAAAGGCTGGCACAAAACTCTCGGAGACGGTTCCACCCTCCTGCCACCACAGGTTCTCAAAGCCCAGGTCATCCGCATGACAGAGCACCAACTCGTACTCCTCGTCAGAAAGCGTTCCAGAAAGTGGACCGCCAGCCGCACGCATGCGCTCGTTGGGCGTGTACTGATTCATGATTGATACGTCTACATCATTATGACAAAGATTCCAGACGCGGTTGAGCACCTCGCAGGAATCGTCCGCGTGCGTAGGCATGACCAGGTGACGCACAATAATGCCCTGCAGCATGCGACCGTCATCGTCGAGCTTGCGACCGCCGCGACTCATCACTGAGTTGTGCATGACTTCAAGCGCGGCCATAGACATCTCTGGATAATCCGCCGCATATGACAGCTCTTTTGCCAGCTGAGAATCTGCATACTTGACGTCCGTCAGCCAAATATCAATGACGTCCGAGACTTTCTGCACCACCTCTGGCAGCTCATATCCCGAGGTATTGCACACAATCGGGAGCGTGAGCCCCGCCTCTTTTGCCAGCGTTACCGCCTCAATAATGTGTGGCGAGAAGTGCAAAGGAGTTACAAGGTTGATGTTGAGCGCACCCTGAGCTTGTAGCTCAAGCATCATCTGAGCAAGACGCTCGGTTGTGATTGGCTTACCAAAACCTTCTTGCGAGATCTGGTGATTCTGGCAGAACACGCATCTGAGCGGGCAACCTGTGAAAAAGATAGCGCCCGATCCAGCCTCACCCGAAATAGGAGGCTCTTCCCAAAAGTGTAGCGCAGAACGAGCCACACGAATGGTGCTTGAAGCTCCACAAAGACCTGCTTTACCAGCATTTCTTTGAGCATGACAACGCCTTGGGCAGAGTTCACAGACGTCGTAGACAGAAAACGTAAGGGCATGAGGTGATGGTGCACTACCCAAGGGTTTCTCGCCTCCCGTCGTATCTGCCCAGGCAGATGTAGGTATAAAAAACGCGCAGGGTCTCTGCGCGCGTCAAAGTCATGGTGGAGATAAAGGGATTCGAACCCTCGGCCTCTGCCTTGCGAAGGCAGCGCTCTCCCAACTGAGCTATATCCCCGTTGCGGTACTTATTGTGGCAATCAAGGGCAGGTATGTCAATGATTATGCGAACGGAATGAGCGGCTGTAGGCTTGCGAGGAGGCTCGTGGCGTTTCCGCAGACCGTTGGGATACTTCCGTGGGCCTTCGGCGCTCCCCTAGACCGTCGCGACTCTTCCTCAAGCCGTCAGAGCTTTAACACAGACTGCCGAGGTACAAAAATATCCTTCCCCGCAGTCATCTATGAACCCACCTTCATAAGGTGGGCGCCGCGCTCGAGCGTTCCAGCTTCCTTAACAACGAAGGATGCCTGTACTGAACACGAGATTAGGCTCCCTGAAAAAACTTGTCGGTTCACCCAGTTTTGACCACGGGGAAGAGACACTTACACTATATAAAATCCTGACATTTAATAAAGTCTTGACTTGTTTTTCTAACATGAGAAAATTAATTGGTATGGATTTTAGCAGTTAAATACTGTTTTTTTATTGGAGGGTATACGGCTTGAACCTCTGGGTAACCATGTTTTGTGTTTTCCTCTCGGCTGGTCTTGGTTCAGCTCTGATTACCCCTGCCGTTCGTCAACTGGCTTGGAAGCTTGGAGTTGTCGATAGACCCTCTGCACGTCGAGTCAATAAAAAACCTATTCCTCGCATGGGCGGCGTTGCAATTTTCTTTGGGTTAGCCGTTGCTATGCTGGTGCGTTATGGCGTTGAAGCAATCCTTGGGCATGCCGAGATTACGCTTGCTACTCGCTATTACCTGAACGTTAATTTTTGGGTTGTTGGCGCAGCCTTTGTGGTCATCTTCTTGACCGGCCTGCTAGATGATATTTTTTCTCTCAAGCCTATTCAGAAACTCGCTGGTCAGGTAATTGCTGCAAGCATCGCGGCTGCAGGCGGTCTGATTATCGGTAACGTTGTTGATCCGTTTTCCGCGTACGGCTTTGTGGATCTTGGATGGCTCGCCTATCCAGCAACTGTCATTTACCTGGTTGCTTACGCCAACATCATCAACCTTATCGACGGCCTTGACGGACTTTCTTCAGGTATTACGTGCATTGCCTCTACCACTATGTTTGTGCTTTCCATTTGGGCGGGTCGCTTCGATGCAGCGCTTTTAAGTGCAGCAATCGCAGGCACCACACTTGGATTTTTAGTTCACAACTCGTATCCCGCAACTATTTTCATGGGCGATTCTGGTTCGCTAACCTTGGGATTTGCTCTGGGAACAATTTCGCTTTTGTCTGTCACTCGTTGGGCAGGACTCACAACCATCATTGTTCCTCTCGTCGTTGCAGGTATTCCGATCATCGATACCTTCTCCGCGATTGTTCGCCGTACCCGCGCGCACGTCAGTTTTGCCACAGCTGATCGTGGACACATCCATCACCGCTTAATGGCTCACGGTTATAATCAGCGCCAAGCGGTACTTTTGATGTACGGTTGGACTGCCCTTCTGTGCGTTGGTTCGCTCATTATGACGCAGGTCAACACGGTGCCTCGCATTGCAATTTTTGTCATGCTGCTTACCATGTCTGCTTTCTTTGCAAAGTACCTGCACCTCTTTGAGCCTGTTCTGCTTCACCATACTGATCCAAAGACTGGTGAAGACGAACTCATTACCCCTAAAGATCCAGGCTTCGATGAAGAGATTAAGCAACTCCACGAAGAAGAACACGAGCACATCGAAGAGCTCATTCACAGAGACCATAAGAGCGAATAACCTGGGGAAACGACTACTCGCAAGCCAACTTTCCGTGAACTCGCGGTTTCGTTTACGTGAGCTGTGGCTGCGGCTACACGGGTTTCTCGCCGTTCGCCAACAACCAGCTCACGCGCCTAAAAAGTGCAAAGAATCTGTATTTTAGATACAGATTCTTTGACAAAATCAGGCAAATCCACAGTTTCTTTTGCATTTTTAGGCAAAAGTTACAGATTCTTTGACGAAATCAGGCACGTGAAAGATAGGAGCTTCGGCCCTGAATTTTTGAACCTGAAAGCTGCATCAT
>JABZHK010000112.1:0-4133 GCA_015258885.1 Atopobium sp. | reverse complement strand
AAGCAGGTGTCGCACTATTCTTAATGAGCTTTCCAGTCTTTCTGGACGCACTGTTTGTATTTCTCACGGCGGCTATTTGCGCTCTATGATGGCAGAAATTTTTGGCATCCCAGGTAGTTCAAGCTGGAATGTACATCTTGCAAATGTCTCTTCAATCTTCTTTACTAGTATAGGCAGTTCTGATTTCAAGCTTGGTGGATTTAACCTTGATCCAGAAGAGGTTATTCGTCGTTCCACTGAGCCAAGTTTTTACGATTTTCGTGACATTTGGGGTGTCACCAAGGGGGATAAGTAATGATTGTTGCTATTGACGGCCCAGCAGGCTCCGGAAAGTCTACGGTTGCTCGCGCCCTTTCTGATCGCCTGGATTTGATTTTCCTTGATACGGGTGCAATGTATCGCTCCGTAACCGTAGAATGCCTGCGTCAGGGCATTGATATGACTGATACCGAGAAAATCATTCAGGTTGCCCGCAGCATCAGTATCTCGTTTGGTAACTCCGCAAACGGCCAGACCGTCTACGCAAACGGCTCAAACGTTACGACAGAGATTCGTACTCCCGAGGTAGACAGAAACGTTAGCGCTGTTGCAGCCATCCCTGAGGTCCGTGAGGCTATGGTCACGCTTCAGCGTCGTGCTGGCGAGAATGGCGATGTAGTCGCGGAAGGTCGTGACATTGGCACCGTGGTATTCCCCGAGGCTGATGTAAAGGTTTTCTTGACCGCAGACCCTGCTGCTCGTGCTCACCGCCGCGCTGTTCAGCGCCAGGGTGGAGATGCAGCCACCGGAAACGATGCCCAGGTAGACGCCAAGAGTGAGGAGAAGATCCTCGAAGACATCAAGGCTCGCGATAAGGCTGATTCTGAGCGTAAGGCAGCACCACTTCGTGCAGCAGAAGACGCTCATCACATTGACTCTTCTGCGCTTTCTGTTGAAGAGGTTATTGCAGCTATTATTGCCCTGCATCCTGGACTCGGCAAAAGAGATGCCCGCAACCACAGGGCTTCTCACCAGGGAAATGGATCAGAGAGCAGCTCTTCTGATGACGGGAAGTCTCACACGGAAGAGCCTAAGCGCTCCGAGAAAAAGTCTTCTATAGCAGCGGCATCTAAGCGTTTGCGTCCTTTTGGCGGAAACTCATTTGATGATTATTACGATACCGCGCTTGCTGATTTTCCAGCTCCAGCCAAGTTCTTTAAATGGCTGGCAGTCAGTGTGCTTGGACTGATTACAAAAATCTGGTTTAGATGGCGTTGGGACAATGACCAGCTCTTTGTTGGCGATAAGACACCTCGCGTTCTTATCATGAACCATCCAACGTTTTTGGACCCTATTGTTACTGTTGTTCACCTCCTTGTTCACGGTATCCCCGTGAGAACCATCTACAAGAGTGAGTTCAACAAATTCAAACCGCTTCAGTGGGCGCTTTCTAGACTGGGCGGTATTCCAGTAGACCGCGGAACTGCAGACATGAAGGCAATTCGTCGTGCAACCACGGCACTTTCTAGAGGAGAAATGCTTCTCATTTATCCTGAGGGCACCAGAGTCAGAAGCAACACTGAACGTGGAGAAACCCACGGCGGTTTTGCTCTTATCGCACAGCTTGCCAAGGTAGATGTTCAGCCACTAGCTATTATTGGTGCGCTTGATATTAAGAAAAAAGGTTCTCCTCTGGTTAAGCCTGTAAAGGTTTATCTTCGTGCTGGTCAGAAGGTTTCTTTTAGTGATCTGACTTCTAAGAAGCGTAAAGATCAGGCAAAAGAGATGGAAGAAGTGGCCATGGAGCGGGTATACGAACTAAGAGATGCAATGCTCAAAGAGCATCCCGGAAGGAATTAGTTCGTGCCTACTATCAAAATTGCCGATGAAGCAGGTGCTTGTTACGGCGTAGAAAGAGCTCTTCAGATGGTCCAGCAGGCCGTCAAAGATGCTCATGCGCCCGTGCGTACGCTTGGTCCGCTTATCCATAACCCTCGCGTTGTTACGTCCCTTAAAGACCAGGGCGTAGAGGTTGTTGATTCTGCCTCTGCGGCTAAAGGAAGTGCGCTATTGTTGCGCACCCATGGCGTAACTCCCCAAGAGGAGCAGATTGCCAAGGACGGCTGTGTTGACGTGTTAGATGCAACCTGTCCGTTTGTAAAGAAAGCTCACGGAGCTGCAGAACTTCTCGCCAAACAGGGCTATGCCGTGTACGTGGTGGGAGAGTCCGGACACCCTGAAGTTGAGGCAACACTTGCTCACGTACCAGGTTCTTTGGCTATTGACACCGTGGAAGAAGTTGCTGCTCAGGCGGACGCCATGAGAGCTGCAAAGAAGGTTGGCCTGGTAGTTCAGACCACCATGAGCGCCGCTAAGCTCTCTGAAGTAGTTAACGCGGTACTTCCGCTTGTTGACGAGCTTCGCGTCATGAATACCATCTGCGAGGCCACTGCGGGCCATCAAGACTCGTGCATGAGGCTTGCAAAAGAGTCTGATGTCATGATTATTATTGGCGGCAGGATTTCTGCTAATACTACTCGCTTAGCAGAGATTTCAAAGCTCTATTGTCCCGCAACTTATCACATTGAAGGCGCAGATGAGCTACAAGCTTCTTGGTTTGAGGGAGCAGAGCATATTGGTATTACCGCCGGCGCTTCTACGCCGGAAGCTCATATCAATGCAGTTAAATCAGCTATTGAACAAATCGTAGGCGCCTAATATGGAACAGCGCGCAGACTACGGAAATACAAAATCTGGTGGACTTGGTGCGCTTATTGAGTCCGTTGAAGAGGGTAGTCCTGCGTGGAAGGCCGGCCTTGAGCCGGGCATGATTATCGAGAAGGTCAATGGCGTAGTGCCAAAAGACCTGATTGATTGGCGTTGGGAAGCTGACGGCTCCCTCTGTGAGCTGGAAGTTTCCGTTCCTGGTGATGATGAGCTCTATGAGTGTGTTCTTGAGCGTGAATCTGGAGAAGACTGGGGCGTTGACTTTGTTGATGTGCTCTTTGACGGCATCAAGACGTGCGTAAACGCGTGCCAGTTCTGCTTTATGGCTATGCTGCCAGAAGACATGCGCCCTTCTCTTTCAATCAGAGATGACGATTATCGCCTGAGCTTCTTACAGGGTAATTTTGTTACGCTCACTAACCTTACTGACGAGGATGTTGAGCGCATCATCTCTCACAAGCTTGAGCCTATGAACGTCTCGCTCCATGCAATCTCACCTGATGTTCGCCGTAATCTGATTGGTGCTCGCGCTGCTAGAGGCATCGAAGTTCTTGAGAAACTCATGGACGCAGGTATTGAGATTCACGGCCAGATTGTTTTGTGCCCTAACATCAATGACGGTGAAGAGCTTGATAAAACGCTTGACTGGGTAGAGGCTCACCAGCAGATTACCTCTTTGGCCATTGTTCCCCTTGGCTATACCAAAGACTCTAAGCGCTTTACGCATTCTTATTCTGATGATGTGGAGCTGTCCCGTTCTGTAGTCAAGATTGTTGAACCCTACCAGGAGCGCGCACGTGCGTCATTGGGCATTACACGCTTCCAGCTCTCTGACGAGTTCTATGTAGATGCTCAGCTACCTATTCCACCTGCTTATACCTATGACGGTTATCCGCAATTTTATGACGGTATTGGTATGCTCAGGAGCTTCCTCGATGAGGCTGAAGAGGTCTGTAACACTATGCGTACTGCTCTTGATGAGGCAGATACCTATCTTTCCGCTCGATCTCGCAAGATTTTGCTGATTGTAGGAGAAGCTGCTCAGCAAACCATCCAGACCTTCTGTGACGACTGGTCGGCTGATGGCAACGTTTCTACTTTTGCCGTGCGCAACGACTTCTTTGGTGGAGACGTTAACGTCACAGGACTTATCTGCGCCGTTGATCTTCTCGCCCAGGTACCAGAGGACCTCACAGATGTTCTGGTGGTGCTTCCTGAGGTCATGTTTAACTTTGATAAAGTCACGCTTGATGGCATGTCACTAGCCGATTTAACTGCGCAGCTAGAGGCTCGCGGCGCCAAAGTCATCATGTCAATTCCTGGTCCCACAAACATTGCCAAGTCGTGCATTAAAGCGCTCAAAGAGTGGGATTAGCCACGTATTGCTGGTATTATTAAACCAACTGAATGAAAGGTGAGACATGGCT
>JABZHK010000111.1:0-4170 GCA_015258885.1 Atopobium sp. | reverse complement strand
CCATAACGGTCTCATAACCCTGCTCGCGAAGGGCGTAGGCAGCATGTACGCAGCAGTAGTCAAACTCAATGCCCTGGCCAATACGGTTAGGACCTGCAGAGAGAATCATGACGCGTGGCTTTTCTGCCTCGACGTACTCTGTGGCGTTACCCTTCTCGTAGGTAACGTAGTGGTACTGCGTGGTTGCGCCAAACTCACCAGCGCAGGTATCTACAGTCTTGACCTGCGGACGAACACCCAGCACTTCCCTCACAGCACGAACAACATCTGTCTTGGTGCCAGTAAGGTGTGCAAGCTGCTCATCCGAGAAGCCCAGCTGCTTAGCAGCAAGCATGTTGTCAGTGGTGAGACCAGAAAGTCCCAGCTCCTTGATGCGTTTCTCGGCGTTGATGATGCCTGCCATACGGTGCAGGTACCAAGGATCAATACCAGTCATATCGTGGATGCGCTCAACGCTCCAGTTTCTGCGCAGAGCCTCAGCAACGTAGAAAATACGCTCTGGTGTTGGCTTGCTGACCAGCTCATCAAAGTTCTTCTCGTCAAAGACATCGCGGCCGTCTGCGCCCAGACCAGCGCGATCTTGCTCCAGGGAACGAAGCGCCTTCTGCAGGGCCTCCTCAAAGGTCCTACCCATGGCCATAGCCTCACCGACCGACTTCATGCGGGTGGTCAGAACGCGGCTGGTGCCCTTGAACTTGACGAAGGCAAAGCGAGGAACCTTGACCACGCAGTAGTCGATGGAAGGCTCAAAGGCAGCAGGAGTTGCCTTGGTGATGTCGTTGGTAATCTCATCCAGCGTGTAGCCAACAGAAAGCAGCGCAGCCATCTTTGCAATTGGGAAACCAGTTGCCTTGGAAGCAAGCGCGGAAGAACGACTGACGCGAGGGTTCATCTCAATGACAATGACGCGACCGTTTGTTGGATTGACCGCAAACTGAACGTTGGAGCCGCCGCAGGCAACGCCTACACGCTCGAGAATGGCGATGGAGTAGTCGCGGAGGTTCTGGAGCTCTTCATCGGTAAGCGTCTGAGCTGGAGCAACGGTAATGGAGTCTCCTGTGTGGACGCCCATTGGATCGAGGTTCTCGATGGAGCAGACAACAATACCGTTACCTGCGGTATCGCGCATGACCTCCATCTCAATCTCTTTCCAACCCTCAATGGACTCCTCTACCAGTACCTCGTGCTCTGGGGAAAGCAAGAGGCCCTGTTCAACAATCTCTACGAGCTCTTCTGGGCTATGAGCAATGCCGCCGCCCGCGCCACCAAGGGTGAAGCTTGGGCGAATGACCACAGGGTATCCCAGGTCAGCAACAATACGCTGAGCGTCTTCCATGGAGTGAGCAATATCTGCGCGAGCAACCTCCAGGCCAATGTCCTGGACAGCCTCGCTGAAGAGTTCACGGTCCTCACCGGTGCGGATGGATTCCAGGTTGCAGCCGATGACCTCAATGTTGTACTTGTCAAGAACGCCCGCCTCGCCAAGGCTGATAGTACAGTTCAGAGCAGTCTGACCGCCCATGTTTGGCAGGAGCGCATCAGGACGCTCGCGCTCAATGACGCGGGTCACCGACTCAACGGTGATTGGCTCAACGTAAGTTCTATCTGCAGTTTCTGGATCGGTCATGATGGTTGCTGGATTTGAATTGACCAGAACAACCTCAAAGCCCTCTTTACGAAGGGCGCGGCATGCTTGAGTGCCAGAATAGTCAAACTCGCAAGCCTGACCAATAACAATTGGACCAGAGCCAATGACTAGAATTTTCTTTATATCAGTACGCTTTGGCATTAGAAGCGCCTCCCCTCACGAACGTCGATGGCAAGATAGTCAGACTGTCCCTCCATCAAACGAGCAAATGCCTTGAACAAGTAGGATGAATCGTGAGGTCCTGGGCTTGCCTCAGGGTGATACTGGACGGAAAACGCTGGAATATCCAGGAACTGAATGCCCTCTGGAGTTCCGTCGTTAAGGTTGACGTGTGTGAGCCTGACACGGCCAAACTCCTTTGTCTGGACAACAGGAGCAATACGCCTTGCGGACCACTCGCAGAGGTTGTCAAAGTGCTCGGAGATTCCACCAGACTCCTCTGCAATAAGCTTGCCCAAGCTTGGAAAAACCAGACCGTAATTGTGGTTCTGAGCAGTAATCTCAACCTTGCCGGTCAGAAGATTCATGACTGGTTCGTTGCCGCCATGGTGGCCAAATTTGAGTTTCTCGATATCTGCACCTGCGACAATGGAGAGCATCTGGTTGCCCAGGCAGATACCAAAGACGGGAACCTTGCCCAGAACGCCGCGAGCGGCCTCCTGCGTAGCGTCAACCTGCTCTGGGTCACCAGGGCCGTTGGAGAAGAAGATGCCGTCTGGGTTGTAGGCTAAGGCGTCCTCAGCAGGTGTGTTCCACGGTACAACCGTGACCTCGCAGCCGTTTGCCGCAAGACCCTGGAGAATGCCGTTCTTCTCGCCACAGTCGTATGCGACAACGTTGAAGCGCTTCTTGGACGTAGCAGGAACCACGTGAGGTGCGTCAACGGAGACGTCGGGGACAAAGTTGTGCTCGGAGATGTTGGGCGACGCCTGGACGCGCGCGAGCAGGTGGGCGGGGTCCAGGTCCTCGGTGGAGATGGCCGCCTTCTGTGCGCCATGGTCGCGCAGGTGCATGGTCAGCGCGCGAGTATCGATGCCCTCGATGGCAACGACACCGTTTTCCTGCAGGAACTCAGGCAAGCTTTGCTTGGACGTCCAGTTGCTTGGCTCGTAGCACATGTCGTGGACGACAAAACCACGCAGGTGCAAAACGTCTCGCTGCATGACCGCAGGATCGATGCCGTAGTTGCCTACCTGCGGATAGGTCAGCGTGACAATCTGGCCGGCGTAACTTGGATCGGAAATAATCTCCTGGTAGCCGGTCATAGACGTGTTAAAAACAATCTCGCCGAAGGTCTCTCCACTCGCACCACAGCACCTCCCCTCGAAGGTTGTTCCGTCTTCGAGAACAAGCAGCGCGCGAGGCTGCGGGGTGGCACTTGCCAGTGGATTCATATACTCTCCGATCTGCGTACGAGCATGCCGAGCCATAAAAAAAGAGCACTCCTTATGGAGGCTCAACAGCGAACATGCGCACTCAACGCTATGGGGCCTTGCCGGTGTCTCGCACCGTCCTTAAAGGTTGGTAGTATTGTAGCGCATAACCAATAAAGGAGATGGCATGTTTCCAGATTTTCTAGAGAATCCCTCAGATGTGGCCGCGCCGATGCTGCTGGGATGCACTCTGACAAGGACAATTACGCTTAATGGCGAGAAACACAAACTTGTTGCAAGAATTGTGGAGACCGAAGCTTACGACCAAGACGATCCCGCGAGTCATGCGTTTGGCGGTCCTAGCGAGCGCAATGCAGCCATGTTTGGACCTGCGGGTCACCTCTACGTTTACGTTTCGTATGGTATGCATCACTGCTGCAATGTGGTATGCGGTCCTGAGGGCTTTGGCAGCGGTTGCTTGGTGCGCGCGGTTGAGCCTCTTGAGGGTGTAGAGGTGATGCGCGAACTCCGTGAGGCTGGACGCGCGGGTAAAGCGAAAGCGGGGCACGAAGCCGCAAGCGCTGGCCATGACTGCGAAGCGCAGGCGGGGCACGAGGCGGAACAGACAGGGCGCGTCCGTAAGCACCCGCTCAAGCTGCGCGACCTTACTAACGGCCCAGGTAAAGTGTGTACTGCGCTTGACATCGACAAGGCTCTGTATGGGCATGACTTAACAGCTGAGCCACTGGTGCTGGACTTTGCTCCCCTGTTACCAGGAGAAACAATTAGGCGTTCACCTCGCGTAGGTATCAGCAAAAACATTGATGCTCCAAAGCGCTTTTTCATCGAAGGAAACGAGTTTGTTTCACGAGCTTAGGTCATTTCAAGAGCGCAAGACGGGACCAAAATACTATCAATGAGCAGCACAAAAAAGGACCTTGGGAGACCAAGGTCCTTTTAAATATTACGTTAAAGCCAACAATGTAGTTAACTCAAATACGTGCTGTAACAACGGGTTTCTCGCTATGTGTTTTACGAATTAGCAGACACCCTGCGCCATCATTGCGTTTGCAACCTTGAGGAAACCGGCGATGTTTGCGCCAAAGACCAGGTTGCCGGGGTGGCCGTACGTTGCAGCAGCCTCAGAAG
>JABZHK010000110.1:0-4177 GCA_015258885.1 Atopobium sp. | reverse complement strand
ATAAGCACAATGCCTTTAGAAACTTTTTCTGCCACGTCATTACCTACAAGATAACGAACAATCTCAAGACCAAACTTAAGAGCTGTTCCCGCACCCTGACTGGTAATAAAAGAACCATCAACACAAACCGCATCTTGCGAAAGATTGGCGCCATTCTCTGAAAGAAAATGCTGGAAGCCTGGGTTGGAAGTGGCCTTCTTACCCGCAAGCAATCCACGCTTAGCGTAAATTGAAGGAGCAGCACAGATTGCAGCAAGCGCACGGCCATCTTCCGCAAACGCATCAACTGCCTGCATAAGTGGCTCACAAGCCTCAAGATTAGTAGTTCCAGGAAGACCTCCAGGAAGCACCAACATGCTGTAATCATCAAACGAGACCTGACTAAGTAGCTTGTCTGTTAGAAAGGTAACCTGGTGAGATGAAGTCACGCTCAAGGAATCAGAGATAGACACTTTGTCACAGGGAATACCTGCACGATACAGGACATCAACAACGCTCAGTCCCTCAATCTCTTCACAACCATCGGCAAAAAAGACAGCAACGCGCTTGTCAGTACATGGTGTAAACATCTGACTCCCTTCTCGACTAAAACTAGTACAAGTGTACGCCTTTTTACACAAAAAAGGACACTCAAGTTTGTGCTTGAGTGTCCAAAATTTTACCCAGTTAAACTGTTACAGAAAGTACCCGTCAAGCCCCCCCTATAACCTGGCGAGAAACCCTACTCCTCGCTAATGCCCTCGTTAATGGCCTGAGCAATAACTTCCTGATCGTTAGAGCTACGAAGTAGAGACTTAAACTCATCTCTCATCAGAAGAACAGCGGTCTTAGAAAGAAGCTTGATGTGAGTAGTGCCAGCCTCTCCATCTGGAACAAGCAGTGCAATAGCAACATCAACGGGCTTCTCGTCAAAAGAAGGCCACTCAAGAGGGGTGCTGTTCTTGAAGACAAAGACAGCCGCATCCTTAATAGCAGCATCCTTTGCATGAGGAACTGCAAAACCATCAGTCATGCCGGTCTCGCCCATTTCCTCGCGAGCCAAAAAAGCGTTGTAGACAGCGTCTGCATCGTCAGTTACGCCAGCTTCCAGTGCCTTATCGGCAATAAAACGCAGGACATCATTACGGCTCGCTGCGTTCTGGTTTACAAAAACATTGTCTGCCTTAACAAAACCGCTCATGAATCTTCCTTCCGTATATTTGAGCTTTTAGCTCAGTAACTTCGTATGTAGTAATAATACCCGCAATGAAACAAAATTTACCTTGAGAAACTTTACTTTAGGGCCATTCTTAAAATCTGTTGAACATCTGCTGTTTTAAGCTGCATAAAGTTACCTGCATGATCTCCACCGCGAGCGTCAATAGTGCCCTCAGCCATCTGAAGAATGTCCTCTTCTGAAGGGTCTACTCCAAGCTCGGCAAGGGAGGTTGGCATACCAATTGCATGACACCATTGATTCCAAGCTTCAATTCCTGCAAGACCTGTAGCGGTTGGGTTATGGAAGTTGTTTTGAACTCCAAAAACGTTAACCGCAAACTGCGCAAAGCGCTCTGGATCTTGATGCATAACGTAGCGGGCCCAACTTGCCCAAATAGCTGTGAGGCCAGCACCATGAGCAACGTCATACTTTGCGCTGAGTTCATGCTCAATTGCATGAGAGGCAAAATCGCTTACGCGACCAGTGCCGGTAAGTCCGCAGTGAGAAAGCGACGATGCCCAGAGCAAATCTGCACGTGCAGCGTAATTCTCTGGCTCCTTGACAGCAATCAAGACAGCTTCTTTTACGGTGCGTAAGAGCCCCTCGGCTAGCTCGTCAGTGAGTGCCACGTCCTTCTCGAGCGTAAAATAGCGCTCCATGGTGTGCATCATGATGTCGGCGCCTGTTGATGCCGTCTGATAAGCACTCACGGAATAGGTGAGCTCTGGATTCATGATGGCAAAGCAAGGACGGCCGCTCTGATGGTGATAAGAACGCTTAAGAACACGGCCATCAGCCAGCGTAATGTTCATGACGGAAGAATCAGAGGTTTCAGATCCAGTTCCTGCAATAGTAGAAATGACACCAAGAGGAACTGCCTTTGAAACACTGACCTTATGCAAATAGAGGTCTTCAAGAGAAACGTCATTGGCCAGGCCATATGCAATCGCCTTAGCAGAATCCATGACAGATCCGCCACCGATGGCCAAAATAAAGTCAACACCCTCGCGTTTGCCCAGCTCTACAGCTTCTTCTGCAAGCTCTAATCGAGGATTAGGGACAACTCCACCACAGTCAACAAAAGCAATTCCCGCATTGCTTAGAAGCTGGTGGATCTGGTTAAGCAAGCCACTCTTTACCACGTGACTGCCACCAAAATGCACCAGCACCTTGGTACCTCCGTGAGCAGAGACAAGCTCTGCCACACGAAGTTGAGTATCTTTTCCAAAAACCACTTGAGTAGGTACAACGTACTCAAAATTAACCATGACTAAAGACCTTTCCTACCTACTCGAACAACATCTTAAGCGCGAGGTTCTTCTCCCCACCAGAATGTTGCAACAGTTCCAGGACCAGTATGAACACCAATAGTTGCGCCAATGGTAAAGATGTTGATATCACCGGTCTGTGGAAGCTTTTCTTGAATAAGCTCTTTGACAGCCTGGGCATCAGAGGCGCATTCAGAGTTAGAGATAAACACTTTACGTGCGTAAGCACTGCCCTGCTCTGCAGTTTGAGTCATAATCTCAACGACGCGAGCAATTGCTTTCTTTTTGCCACGTGCCTTCTCTTTAACAGCCAAAGAACCGTCGGCCTCGATATCCATAACAGGACAAATGTTAAGCATGCCGCCAAGCAGGCCAGCTGTCCTGGAAATGCGACCACCACGAACAAAGAAGGTCAAATCTGTTGAGAAGAACCATCCATACACACGGTGACGAGCCTCTTTGGCCCATGCAACCGCCTCGTCAAAAGACAGGCCCTCATCACGCTTATCGGCAAGACCGTCTACCAAGAGACCATAGCCAGAAGATGCCTGAAGAGAGTCGACAACCTCAATCTTTCTGTCTGGGAACTCCTGCTCAATTTCTACCTTTGCCTGGCAAGCAGACTCATACGTTCCAGAAACGCCAGAACTCAACGAAACATGAAGAACGTCTTTGCCCTCCTCAAGGAAAGGACGCCAGAAAGCCATGTACTCACCAATTGATACCTGTGAAGTACGGCACTCAGCGCCTGCAAGCATCTTTTTATAGAGGTCAGCTGGTGCATTAGTGCGACCAAAGTCATCCTTGCACTGAACACCATCAAGCTCGTAGTTGAAATATACGTATTTCACATCACGTGACTGAAGGTACTTCTCACTTACATCGGCCGTAGAACAACAGGTCAGAACGTAGTTGGACATACAAGTCTCCTTGAAATATCTTCTTACATAAAAACAATCGCACACACTTATTTTTCTTGCAGATGTGAGTATACTTCTAATCTCATTTTTATGCTGCTTGTGGGGCGTTCTAAGTGCAAAATCACGTATACTTGCACGCGTTTGATTTTCTCAAAACACTACCTATACCTTAACTTTTATCTTCGACGGGAATGGATATCGCGTGGCATCATCAGATCTTTCTACTAGAAACTCTTCCAGACTCACACTAGATACTTCTTCTACGCTTGTATGGAAGTTTGCTCTTCTTGTCTGCGCACTTATCTGGGGCGGATCTTTTGTCGTTATCAAAGATGCAATTAGTTACATCTCGGCAGCTTGGCTTATGACCTTACGTTTTGTCTTTGCTGTAGGTATTGTTGCCATCATCTTTAGAAAAAAACTTAAAGAACACTTGAATGTCACACATATCAAATACGGCGTGCTTTTAGGCGTTCTTAACGGTTTAGGATTTCTTTTCCAAAATGGAGCTCTTGCTTATACCACTGCAGGCAAAGCTGCTTTTATTGCATCAATTTATTGCGCGATGATTCCGTTTGTAAACTGGCTTATCGCAAAGAAAAAACCTCATGGAACCAGTATTTTTGCAGCCTTTTTATGCGTAGCTGGCATTGGTCTTATCTCACTGGGCACTGATTTTTCGTTCTCGTTTGGCTTGGGCGAGCAGATGACATTGCTCTCAGCCATTATTTTTGCCTTCGTTTTTGTGCTTACTGCCGAGCTTGCTCACAAATACGACATCATCCCACTTA
>JABZHK010000010.1:0-15650 GCA_015258885.1 Atopobium sp. | reverse complement strand
GTGTTTGCAAATGCAATAAAATCAGCAGGGATTATCTGAGTTCCCTGATGAATGAGCTGATAGAATGCGTGTTGCCCATTAGTGCCAGCCTCTCCCCAGAAAATTTCGCCTGTCTTAGAAGTAACAGCTGTACCATCCCAGCGGGTAGACTTGCCATTAGACTCCATGGTAAGTTGCTGCAAGTATGCAGGGAATCTATGCAAATATTGACTATACGGAAGTACTGCATGAGACGCTATACCAAAGAAATTAACGTACCAAACGTTTAAGAGACCCATAAGAGCAACAACATTTTGCCTCAGAGGAGTGGCCTTGAAGTATTCATCAACTGCGTTAAAGCCGCTCAGGAACTCTGCAAAACGCTGTGGACCAAAAACAATTGCCAGTACCAGACCAACCGCAGAATCAACCGAATAACGGCCGCCAACCCAGTTCCAGAAACCAAAGGCATTCTCTGGGTCAATACCAAAGTCTTCTACCAGATCAAGTGCAGTGGAGACAGCAACAAAATGCTTACGAATAGCTTCTGCGTTCTGACCGTCTGAACCATCAATAACGCCCTGTTCAGCAAGCTTTTCCAAAAGCCATGTGCGAGCACAACGAGCATTAGTAAGAGTCTCAAGCGTAGTAAAGGTCTTGGAAACAATAACGAAGAGTGTTGTTTCTGGATCAAGATCCTCGGTTTTCTCGCCAAGGTCAACAGGGTCAATGTTGGAGACAAAGCGAGCAGTAATACCTGCGTCTGCAAAAGGCTTCAGAGCCTCGTAGACCATAACAGGACCAAGATCAGAGCCACCAATACCAATGCTTACAACCGTCTTGATAGGCTTGCCAGAAACGCCCTTCCACTCTCCCGAGCGAACTCGATCGCAGAAGGCATACATCTTGTTCAACGTCTGGTGAACGTCAGCGACAACGTCTTGTCCGTCAACAATAAGCGTGCCGGCCTCAGAAGCCGGGCGACGAAGTGCCGTGTGGAGAACCGCTCGATTCTCGGTAGTATTAATATGCTCGCCGGCATACATAGCGTCTCTACGCTCTTCAAGTTTGACCTCTTCTGCAAGATCACACAGAAGGTCAAGCGTCTCTTGCGTGGCAAGGTTTTTAGAAAGATCAATCAAGAACTGATCAAGCTCAAACGTAAAATTCTGGACACGCTGAGGGTCTTCTGCAAACCAGTTCTTCAACGTAGCTTTTGTATCTTTTAAGCTGGCGTAATGCTCTGCAAGTGCGCGCCAAGCTTTAGTCTGTGTTGCGTCAGTAGGCAAAATATGTGGTGCTGTAGGTGATGCCATACCAGTCTCCTTCTTTTGACTATCTCAAGGATAATCTTCGCAACGCTCATGAAACGTCACAATGTCGTTTTTCGTAAAAAATACGACAAATCGTTACTAATAAGGTTCTCCCAAAGGTGGGACTTGTTTAATAGCAGCCCAGCGTAACTGCTTCTGACGAGGGTCCTCGAGCGCTCCGGCAAAGTTATCAAGATTTACCATGCGCATTCCACACACACGAACAAGAACACGGGGTGAGAAGGTCTTCTCGGCATCAGTTTTAAGCTGACCAAGCTCATCTGCGTATGCCTCACGCACTGATGTAACTGCTGCGTCATTTACCATGAGCACCGTATCTGGACTAAAGGCGCTTATCGCCTGCCTGACAAGCAGGGGATTTATAGGATCTCCTGTTTTTGTGGTGGTAAGCAAGGTGGCCCATGCCTCAGGCGCATAGCCTAAATGCTCTAAAGAAGCTTTAAGTGCAGAAAGTTCAGCCTCTTCAAAGTCTTCCTGGCCTTTTACCAATAAAACCGATGCAAAAGCATTGCCTGCCATACACACCCCCTGAACAGCAAAATCTCCAAACTCATGCGTTGTTTTTGCCATGTAGGCTTCTTTTCGCATAGATCTTTCGCTTGGCATGCGCACCTCTTTCTTATATGCCAACTATGCACGTAATTCACAATTTGAGCAAGTCTATAAAGTTATGTGTATACACTTCTCTAATTTGGGGATAAGTTTGCTAAGTGCTTGAAATTAAATGGCCTAAAGGCCGTATGTAACTGGAGGTTCGTTATGGCACAGCAGCTCACTACTGCAGAGTTCGATTCTGTTCTTGCAAACGCAGACAAGCCTGTTCTTGTTGATTTCTGGGCATCTTGGTGCGGTCCTTGCCGTGCTCTTGGTCCAGTTGTCGAGGAAGTTGGCAATGAGATGGCGGACAAGCTTGACGTTTACAAGGTAAACGTTGATGACGAGGCAGATCTTGCAACTCGTTTCCGCATCGTCTCCATCCCTACCCTCATCCTCTTCAAGAACGGTGAGCCTGTTCACACCATGGTTGGCAACCTTCCTAAGGCTGACCTCGTTTCTGAGCTCAACGCTAACCTGTAAGTTCTTGTGTGCCACGCGGCTGCGCTGGCTTATCATTGAACTAAGCGGCGGTACGTCTATCGGCGTGCCGCCTTTTTTGTTACAAGGAGAACTAATGGCCGATAAAAGCCTTGATGCTCAAAAGACAGGACTTTTAACAGGAGTTCGCAAGCGCCTTTTTCTACAGCGTCTGCGTTCTAGCCTTTCTACCATCATTCTGCTTGTCTCATCAGCAATTTTTATTTTTCTGTTGATTGACGTTTCTGAAGGCGACGTCATTGGCATTGATCACTTTGCCTACAGGCTTTTTGTTGTCCACCTCAGGACTCCTCTTCTCACAGAGATAATGGAAGGGTTCTCTGGACTTGCAAGCCCCGTCACCGTTATTGTCATGCTTATTGTGGTTGCTGCCTTTGCACCAGGACCAAGTGTTGGCAGGCTTGCCTCTATTAACCTGGGTGGCGTTGTTATTGTTGACCTTATCTTTAAGGCTATTGTCCAGCGTCCTCGTCCAGATGGCTTTAGGCTAGTAGTTGAAACTGGCTACAGCTTCCCGTCGGGCCACTCGATGTTCTCGATGGCTTTTTATGGCCTACTCATTTGGCTTGTCTGGCATTACGAGAAAGACAAGCTACAGCGTTGGATTTGGTGTAGCCTGTTCTCAGGTGTCATCATTATGATTGGCGTCAGTAGAATTTATCTGGGCGTCCACTACGCTACCGACGTCATTGGTGGTTTCTCACTTGCCCTTGTATGGCTAGTGCTTTTTACCAAGCTGATGATTCCATCGCTTATTTACAAGAAGAAAGTACCTCAAGCGAAGACAGACTAATTATCTCTGCGCTGACTACCTGGGCTGTTTCATCATCAACAATAATACGTCCCATTGTTGCGCCCTCGCGACCGCGCGGGTAGGTAGGGCTTCCTGGATTCATTACAAGTGTATTGGTCCACTCGTCACGCTGTACAAAAGGCTTATGCGTGTGACCGCAGATAGCAATATTGCATTTGACCAGGTCAAGCCTCTCGCGATAATGACATACCTGCCACTTGAGACCAGCTGCAAAGAAAATAATCTTTTTCTTTACCATGGGGCCATAGTTGTAGCAGAAGTCATTATTGCCCAGGCAAAGCTTGACTGGAGCAATCTTTTGCAGCGTCTGATAATCGGCGTTAGAGGTAATATCTCCAGCATGCACAATGTAGTTGGCGCCTTGCAGAGCTTCAAGCAACTCAGATGACAAATACCCATGCGTATCTGAAATTACGTCAAACCTTACCAGTGCCATACCAAACTCCTACGTGCGCTTTTAAGCCTCTGGCGAGAAACCCTTTGAGCTTCTACAGTCCCAGTGCTCGCTTGAGTGCAACCACACGACGGCGAGAAACCGAAATGTGACGCTCCTCAAATCCCTGAATAGTCAACTGTAGGATACCAGCAGAGATAACCTCAACATCGTCAACATACTCAAGATTCACGATAAAGCTACGATGAATGCGGAAGAATCCATGTGGAGCAAGGCGCTCTTCAAGTTTTTGCAGAGAAATAGTAGACAAGAAACGATCGTCTTCTGTGTAGATGCAAGAATAATCGTCTTTTGCCTCAATAAAGCGAATCTGATCAATTGGAACAAGAACCTTGCTTCCGCTCTTAATGACAGGAATTCGCTCAATGGTTGCCATAGGAGACTGAGGACGAAGGCGCTCCTCAACCTTATCAAGAGCCTGCTCAAGGCGCTCGGTCTCAACGGGCTTCATCAGGTAATCTACCGCGTTAACGCCAAATGCATCCAGCGCATACTCGCTGTATGCGGTAACAAACACAATCTGGGGAGGATTCTTCAGCTTGTGAAGAGCTTCTGCAAGCTGCATTCCATTTGTCTTAGGCATGGAGATATCGAGGAACAAGACCTCAACGCGAGACTCCATGAGTTTCTCGACAGCATCCCTTGCACTTGTGGCCTCAATGATTTCCTCGAGACGTCCGGTCTCCTCAAGCAAGAACTTGAGTTCAGAACGGGCTGGAGCCTCGTCATCAACAATCATGGCACGCATGTCATTCATCTCCCAACGGCCTAACGCAGCGTTAAGCAAAAACCGATACTACTATGCTGTTGCCTGCAGTGCCGCACCTGCAAGCTTGAGTGTCACGCACGTACCCTGCCCTGGTTTAGACATGATTTCCATGCCAGAGCCAACGGCGTAGAAGCGCTCAACTCGCTCAGCTACGTTCTTAATGGCAATACCCGTGCCCCTATTTCTCCCCGAAGAATCCTGCGGGGTAGGACCTTGACCATTAAGTAAGCGAGAAACAGTCTCTTCATCCATTCCAAGACCATCATCAGCAACAGATATAAGGATATCATCATCATCGCGTGTGACGTGGATGTCAATATGGAGGGCGCCTTCATCTTTCATAGCGTGCCTCACGGCATTCTCGACAATAGGCTGAATCAAAAAAGACGGTACCTGAATATCTTCGCATCCCTCATCGACATGCTCAGACTCTTGAATACGTTCTTCTCCAAAACGCGCCTTCTCAATTGTCAAATACCTGCGCGTTTGTGTCAATTCCTGAGAAAGCGGAATGAGCGCACCCTGAGAGCTCTCAAGCGTACGGCGATAAAACACAGAGAACTCACGAAGCAAATCGCGTGCCTTATTGGGGTTTGTACGCGTAAGAGATGCAATGGTGTTGAGCGTGTTGAACAAGAAATGCGGATTAATCTGTGCTTGCAGAGCTTTAACCTCAGCTCGAGCGGTTAACTCTGCCTGGCGGTCAAGCTCATACGAGGAAAGCTGTGTGGAGAGAAGTTCGCCCAGTCCCTCAGCAATTGCCAACTGCGTACGATCAATTTCAATACCGCGACGATAGTAGAGCTTGATAGTGCCAACTGTGTGATCCTGAACAATCAACGGAACAATGATGCCAAAGGAGCTGCCGCCATTGCCAAAGCCACCGCGCCTTTGTAGTACCTGCTGACGGCTATCTACCGAGACAAAGGTCTCCATGCGGCCACTTTCCAGAACCTCAGTTGCAGGGCCAACCACTTTTGAGCCAGGCATATGCGAGGTTGCAATGTCTCCCTCAAAGCCCAGCACGTACTCGGTATCCGTGATGGAAATAGCGGCTGCAGAAGTTTCTGGAAGCAATAGTGTGCAGATAGTTGGCGCTGTTTCTTGCGACAAGCCTCCGCGTAAGGTCTTGAGCGTCTTAGAGGCAACCTCAAGTGTTCGCTCTGTTGCTTGAGACCTGGCGTGCTCATTACCAGGCTGAGTAGTACCACCAAGAACAATAACCGTGGCAAGTCCTCCGCCTGCAACAAGAGCGGCAAACAAGTTGTCTGCCATGACGCTCCAGGAAAGCAAGCCCAGCAATACACAGGCAAGAATAATCAGGACTATCCTGGTTGATCTATGTATGTACTGAGCAAGTCTTTGCATGACTGTCTAGTTCTCGACTGATTCTGCAGCAGAAACCTCAGAAGCAAGCTGCTGCGGCAAAGGCGAATGCTTAAGCGCACGAGCCAAAGGAGCTCCGAGTACATAGAGAACAACAGCCTCTCCGAGTCCTGTGGTGATAAAACCAAACAAGAACATAAGAGGATACGATCCATCAAGTTCAATGGTGGTAAATGGAATTGTGTAGAATCCTAATCCTTGAAGCAAAATGGGAAGATATGCAGACACAATAACGGCATTTGCAAGCACTGGCCCCAGAAGCGCAAGGGGTACGTTCTTCCTGTTCTTCCAGGTAAACCATGCACCAAGAGCAGTTGCCAGAGAACCAAAGACTACGTCTAACAATCCCAAAGCTCCTGTGCCAGAAATGACCATATTTGCAAGGTTGGCAATAACGCAACCAAGCGTCAGTCCTGGGATTGCGTCAGCGGTAAAGAGTGCAATAACCACAACCGCCTCAGAAATGCGGAACTGCACAGGACCCCAAGCAAGACCGCCCAAGAAAAGAAGGGCTGCGAGCGTAAGTGCTGCATAAAGGGCAGCAATAATACCAATACGTGCAAGGCGCTGAGCGCGCTGTTTTGTTGCATAAGCTGAAGAAACCTGTGGCAAAACAATCCCCTTGTTAACTCTAAAAACTTAGTTCATGATACGACGAAACGCATATATGAGCAAATGAGCAGCGCAGACATACATTTAGTAATGCAGGTGCATTCCTGGATAGACCATCTCACGAGCATGCTTTTGATACGCTGCGACTGCCTCTTCTTCAAAAGCAAGAGGAGTGTCTTCCTCGCCCGCCATATCCAAAATCCAACGCGTGAGATAAGGATTCAAAGGAAGGAGAGGACCAATCAGCCAGGTTGCAATAGCATTCTTACGACGGAAGCCTTCTAGTTTGCTTTCTTTATTGATGCCAAAACCCACCTTATTTTTAAGGAAGTAGCAGTTAGAGTTATCTCCCTCGGTGAGTGTGAACTGCATCTTAAAGCCAACGACAACAAAAGGCTCTTTGTCGTTGCCAGGATCAAACTCACCCACCTGAACATCATGAAAACGCTGAGGCATATAACGAGTGGTCGTGAACTTGAACAGACCCAGACCCTCAATTTCAGAGCCGTCAGGATTAACGATTTTCTCGCCAAAAAGCTCTGAAGCGTTGCCCGCAAACAACATAGGAATACCCTGATCTGCCAGTTCTGCAAGCCTATCCTTGTAAGGCATAAGGCGAGAAATAATAAGCTCTTGCTGGGCCTCTGTCATACCACCCATGATGATTGCCGACGGTGTGTTCTCGACAAAGTAAGGTTTTGCGGCGTGAGAGGTGTACACAAAGTTCTCTTTTGGAAGGCAGGCCTCCAGGTAGAGAGCATTTCCGTTGTCTCCACCCTGGTTACCGTACTCTGGGTAAAGAATTTCAATCTTAGTTGCTGGATTACTCATGGGAGGCCTCCATCTGTTTCAAGCGCTCAATGATACGGTTTCTGCTGATGTCAGCAATGCCACCGTTATAGAGGCCGTGTGCATAGAAAACGTGCTGGCAAGCGTTAAGGTCAACCAGGTCAGCGGTCTCTTCAGGAGAGCTTGCCACAAAGGTTTTAGCTGGATCAATACCGGCAAGTCTCAGCCTGAGCTGCAGGTCAAGCGATGTGTCGCCATAAATAATGACCTGCTTAACGCTTGGATCTTGCAAGAACTCAAAGTCAGTCTGATAGTACCAGCCAATATACTCTGTCTGGTCTTTTGCTTTTGCCATGTACGCATCAGCAATCATGATGATAATTGCCTTATCGCCTGGCTGTTTACGCAGAATATCGATGGTGACTGAGGTTGCCGTGTCATTCTCGCCCTTAGAAGCCATGCTAATAAGGCGACGACCGTTGTAGTCAATCTCGTTATACCTGGAGGAAGCAATGTTGACGCGTTGCAAAGATGCAGCGATAGTTGCAGGCGCAAGACCCATCTCACGCGCGGTTACAATGGCCACAAACAGGTTATAGAGGTTGACGATAGAGTAGCTGTTGAGCTTGTACTCATATGTTGGTGCACCCTCGTGGCAGTGCTCCTTGACCACAAACTTGCCAGTCTCTGGCTCTACTGAAATGACCTCATAATCAGGAGTTGGGTTGGTATAGCCGCACTCCTCACAGGTTGCGTGGCCAAGATGCCTAAGGTGTGCATAATCCCACTTGAGCTTGCCACCGCATTTGGGGCAGGCGGTAAGATCTGAAACAATGCCCACTGGCTCTGCGGTGTCTTCTGCCAGCCTTGCGATGGAGTAATACGTACGATGAGTGCACTGGGGAGCAAGCCTGCAGCTAATCATGTCATCTGCGTTCAAGATCAGATGAGTTGAAGCAGGAATGCCCTTATCCATAACGTCAAACACGTAGTCTGGCGTTGCACTACGAGAGAACGTATCGCGGAACAAATTGGTAACAGACAAAATATCAGGCTGCAGATACGGGAAAATGCGAGGTCCAGAGAGCTCGTCAAACTCCATAACTGCAAGCTTAGTCTTTGACGTACCCTTCCACGTGGCGTTCTTTGCAAACGAGCTTGCAAAGCCGCTGGAAATATTGCCGCCAACGCGGTTGGTAACGGTCTGGTAGCCATTATCGGCGAGAAGATCGTTGAGCAAGTTATTGGTGGTTGTCTTGCCGTTTGTGCCGGTAATAAAGACAATCTGCTCTGGCTTAGCAATGTCTCCCAAAAATGCAGGATCAATGCCTTCAGCGATAAAGCCTGGCAGAGTTCCGCCTTCATGGTTAGTCAATTTAAGTGCTGCAAGTGTTGCTTTAGCAGCGAGAAAAGCTACAGGAAATAGTCTGCTCTTTTTTTGTGCCACAGTAACTCCCATCGTGAGCAAAGTCTCTCTAGTTTATCACCTCGCGAGAAGGGCTTGAAGAACACAGGGCTTCTCGCCAAAAATGTCGCATAAAAAAGCCGAGCCAGGATGTCCTGGCTCGGCTGAAGCTCCGTGAAAGTAAGTTGCCTTACTCCTCAGGCTGCTCCTTCTTCTCTGCAGCGTAAAGCTCGGAGAGACGGACAAGGTGATCGTAGCGAGCCATTGCGGCTTCCTCGTTCTCCTTGAAGAGCCTCTCTGCGTGCTCTGGGAACTCGCGGGTGAGTCGGCTGTAACGAGCCTCGTTCATCAGGAATTCCTGGTAGCCACCCTTAGGTGCCTTGGAGTCAAGCGTGAACTTCTTACCTGCTGGTGCAGATGGGTTGAAGCGATAGAGGTTCCAGTAGCCAGTCTCGACTGCCTTCTTCATCTCCTCCTGTGCGTGAGCCATGCCGCCCTTGATGGAGTGCATCTCGCATGGGGAGTAACCGATGATGAGGGATGGTCCTGGATAAGCCTCTGCCTCAGCAATTGCCTTGAGAGTCTGCTGGAGGTTTGCGCCCATGGAAACCTGAGCAACATAGACGTAACCATAGGTCATTGCAATCTCAGCAAGGTTCTTCTGCTTGATGTCCTTACCAGCTGCTGCGAACTGTGCAACCTGGCCAAGACGGGAAGCCTTAGAGGACTGACCACCGGTGTTGGAGTAAACCTCAGTATCGAAGACAAAGACGTTGATGTCCTCGCCGGAAGCAAGAACGGGGTCAAGGCCACCGAAGCCGATGTCGTATGCCCAACCGTCGCCACCGAAGATCCAGAAGGACTTCTTGGTGAGGAAGCTCTTGTTAGCAAGGATTTCCTTAGCTGCTGGAAGATCAGACTTAGCAAGCTCAACTACGAAAGTCTTAGAAGCTTCCTTGGAGAGAGCTGCGTCGTTAACGGACTCAATCCATGCCTTAGCAGCATCCTTGAGGTCCTGAGATGCGCCATCCTCATCGACAAGCTGCTGAGCAAGCTCCAGGAGACGCTTCTGCTGTGCCTGGTGACCAAGCATCAGACCCATACCGTGCTCTGCATTGTCCTCGAAGAGGGAGTTGTTCCATGCTGGGCCGTGGCCGTTTGCATCGGTAGTGAATGGTGAGCAAGAAGCTGGGTTACCCCAAATGGAGGAGCAGCCGGTTGCGTTGGAGATGAACATACGATCGCCGAAGAGCTGAGTGACCAGACGGCCGTAGCTGGTCTCAGCGCAGCCTGCGCAGGAACCGGAGAACTCAAGAAGAGGCTTCTTGAACTGAGATGCCTTGACGTTGTTAGCGACAAGCTCGGTCTTCTCGGAGACGTGGTTGACTGCGTAGTCAAAGATCTCCTGCTTGGACTCCTGCTCCTCGATTGGCTTCATGGTCAGAGCATCTGCAGGGCAGATGTAGACGCAGTTGGAGCAACCGGTACAGTCGAGCTGAGAAATAGCAATCTCAAACTTGTAGCCCTTAGCCTTAGGACCAACGGCATCCTTGAACTGAGACTGTGCTGGTGCAGCAGCAACCTCTTCGTCGGTAAGGACGAATGGACGAATGACTGCGTGTGGGCAGACATAAGCGCACTGGTTACACTGAATACACTTCTCGACGTTCCACTCAGGAACAACAACAGCAATGCCGCGCTTCTCGTAAGCAGCAGCGCCAAGCTCAAACTGGCCATCAACGTGGTTCTTAAATGCAGAAACAGGAAGAGCGTCACCCTCCATACGAGAGACTGGAGTCATGATGTCGCGGACCTGCTTGAGCAGAGCCTCACGGCCCTCAAGAGTGATTGTGCTTGGAGCATCCTCTGCAGTAGCCCAATCAGCAGGAATCTCAATCTTAGTAAATGCAGTAGCACCAGCGTCGATTGCCTTGTGGTTCATATCGACGATGTTCTGGCCCTTCTTCAGGTAAGAATGAGTTGCAGCGTCCTTCATGTACTGAAGTGCGTCTGCCTCTGGGAGAACCTTTGCAAGAGCAAAGAATGCAGACTGAAGAATGGTGTTGGTGCGCTTGCCCATACCAATTTCCTTGGCAAGGTCAATTGCATTAATCAGATAAACGTTGATGTTGTTCTTAGCAATGTAGCGCTTTGCCTCTGCTGGCAGGTGATGTGCAAACTCCTCTGCATCCCACTGGCAGTTGACCAGGAAGGTACCGCCAGGCTTGACGTCGCGGACCATCTTGTAGCCCTTGATGATGTATGCAGGAACGTGGCATGCAACAAAGTCTGCCTTAGTGACATAGTAAGGAGAACGGATCTTGTGATCACCGAAGCGCAGGTGGCTGATGGTGATACCGCCGGTCTTCTTGGAGTCATACTGGAAGTATGCCTGAACATATTTATCGGTGTGGTCACCAATAATCTTAATGGAGTTCTTGTTAGCACCAACGGTACCGTCGCCGCCAATACCCCAGAACTTGCACTCAATGGTGCCCTCAGCTGCAGTGTTAGGAGCCTCAGGATCCTCTGGGAGAGACAGATTAGTAACGTCATCGACAATACCAACGGTGAACTCACGCTGAGGAGCATCCTTCTTGAGCTCCTCAAAGATTGCAAATGCAGATGATGGTGGGGTGTCCTTAGAACCAAGGCCGTAACGACCACCAACAACCTTAATGCCTGTACGACCAGCCTCATAGAGGGAAGAAACAACGTCTTCGTAGAGAGGCTCACCAACGGAACCTGGCTCCTTGGTGCGATCGAGAACAGCAATCTTCTTGACGGACTCAGGAAGAACGTCAACAAAGTGCTTTACAGAGAATGGACGATAGAGGCGGACCTTAACCAGACCGACCTTCTCGCCATGAGCGTTCAGGTAATCGATAACCTCTTCGAGGGTATCGCAGAAGGAACCCATGCAGATAACAACGCGGTCAGCGTCTTCTGCACCGTAGTAATTGAACAGACCGTAGTCAGTACCAAGCTTAGCGTTGATCTGGTTCATGTAGTCTTCAACAACTGCTGGCAGCTGGTTATAAACCTCGTTGCATGCCTCGCGGTGCTGGAAGAAGATATCGCCGTTCTCGTGGGAACCACGGCTTGATGGGTGCTCTGGGTTCAGTGCGTGATCGCGGAATGCCTGAACAGCGTCCATATCACACATCTCAGCCAGATCAGCGTAATCCCAAACAGCAACCTTCTGAATCTCGTGAGAAGTACGGAAGCCGTCAAAGAAGTTAACAAATGGAACCTTGCCCTTGATTGCTGCAAGGTGAGCAACAGGAGCCAGATCCATAACCTCCTGGACGTTGCCTTCTGCGAGAAGTGCAAAGCCAGTCTGGCGAGCAGACATAACGTCAGAGTGATCGCCAAAGATGTTCAGTGCGTGGGTTGCAACGGTACGTGCGCTGACATGGAAAACACCAGGAAGCTGCTCGCCGGCAATCTTGTACATGTTTGGAAGCATGAGCAAGAGGCCCTGAGAAGCGGTGTAAGTAGTGGTCAGAGCACCTGAACCAAGAGAACCGTGAACAGCACCAGCTGCGCCAGCTTCGGACTGCATCTCGACAACCCTAACGGTTGTACCAAAGATGTTCTTTACGCCCTGGGCGGACCACTGGTCAACATAGTCTGCCATTGGACTTGATGGGGTAATTGGGTAAATGCCCGCTACCTCGGTAAACGCATACGACACGTAAGCCGCGGCGTTGTTACCGTCCATGGACTTAAACTTTCTTGCCATTTCCTCTCCTTGCCTAATCTGTGATTTCTCACAGTATGCGTCTGTGCGATCCAAAATAAAGCTGTAGACCCTGGGTGACTACGGAAACATGTTTCATAGTTCGGCCGGCAGCGGTCGCATAATGCTTTTATTATTGCGCAAAAAAACAATGAAACAAATCAGAAATACAAGCTGACAAATACCTATTTTCAGGTAGGAATTTCTACCTGCGGAATTACAAAATAAACATAACACTAAAGTGCAAGTTTTTTGTAAACCGGCAAAATATTCAAGTACACAAGCAGCCATCTGTCTGAAAAACAGACAGATTTTTACGTAGGCGCTCAACGTGGACGACTTTATCGCGCGTTGTGTACCCTTTGCTGGACGAGCCTTAAATATCGTACTTCTCTGATTACTTAGCAGCTTTGATTTCACAAAGTTTCTTGTAACCAAATAAGAAACGCTCTCCTATCTCGCCTTGAGCGTCAGAAGCACATACGATTCCATGTTCATCTGAAGTAAGGAAAGCTTCATCAAATTCGGCGGTTCCATCAAATACCTGGGCAATAACGTCAGGATTAAACTCTGTTGGCTCGTGAAGAGTCTGTGCCAGGTCTAACACTAAACTTGTGACTCCCGATCGAACGCTTTCTTCCGAGACACCCGCAATAAGCTTTCCGTCTTTTACCAGCCAAAGCACCTCTGGTGCACAATGAGTTTGCTGCTCTTCTCGCTGTGAAATCCTTGCGCGTCCCGCAAGAGACAGAACAGAATACTCTTCCAAAGACTGGTAAGGTCCAACAGTCATAGCAGCTTGACCATTGCTCTCAAGCAAAATCATAAGAACACCATCTGGAAACTCTTGTGACCCTTCTTTAAGCGTTCCCTCAATGTGCTGCTTAGCCCAAGCAATCAAGTGCGGAGAAACCTCTTTTTGCGCAACAACTCGCTTGCTCAGCGCACGTAAGTGCCTGTTATCAAGAGGGAGAACACCTCCAGCCAGTCTCCAACGACAAACAAGTTCTAGATTATCAAGCTCAAACTTCTGAGCTGCTTCTAGCTCTTCCTGGTCCACAGTGTCCTCCCCCAACTTTTTTAAAATGAACTGCTAATCCCGAAGTAGCAGATTAGTGCCTAAAGTGACGCTTGCCTGTAAACACCATTGCAATGCCGTATTCATCACAAGCAGCAATAGATTCATCATCTCTGACCGATCCACCAGGCTGAATGATAGCCGTTACGCCATGAGCTGCTAGTGTGTCAACGTTATCTCGGAATGGGAAGAAGGCATCAGATGCTGCCACAAGATTCTTTGAATCAATTCCCATGCGTTCGCAAGCTGCTTCGGCTCGCTCGCACGCGAGAAGAGCAGCGTCAACACGGTTTGGCTGGCCTGGTCCCATACCAATTCCGGCTTGATTTTTTGCAACCAAAATGGCGTTTGACTTAACGGTCTTACAAACTTTCCAAGCAAATACCAAATCATTCAGCTCTTCTGGAGTTGGTTGGCGCTTGGTAACAACCTCAAAGCTCTCTGCAGTTTCATCTGCATGATCGAGGTCTTGTACTAAAAGACCTCCGTCAACAGTTCTCATCTCAAGCTCGCGGCTTCTATCGATTCCGCCCGTAGCCAATACGCGAAGATTTGTTCTCTTTGACAGGCGCTCAAGAGCCTCTTCTGTGAAGCTTGGTGCAATAAGAACCTCAACAAACTGCTTATTGATATCTGCAAAGTGCTCAACAAACTCCAGCGGAACTTCTCTGTTTACTGCAATAATTCCGCCAAAGGCAGACAGTGGATCGCAAGCAAATGCTCGATCGTATGCCTCAACAACATTTTCCGCCGTAGCAGATCCACAAGGATTCTGGTGCTTCAAAATAATGACCGATGGGTCATCAAACTCACGAACAGCAGCCCAAGCTGCATCAGTATCAAGTAAATTGTTGTAAGACAAGGGCTTACCCTGAAGCTGCTGAGCGTTTGCCAGAGAGTGTGCAGGAGCTCCAGGCATCTTATAAAACGCTGCGGACTGCTGAGGATTTTCTCCGTAACGAAGATCTTGCTCTTTTGTTGCCTTTACCAGCAAAGTCTCTGGGAATTTACTTTGCTCCGCTTCAACAACACCAGAAAGATATGCGGCAATAGCGCCATCGTATGCAGCCGTTGTCTTAAATACCTTCAAAGCCAGCTGCTGGCGAGAAGCCCTTGTAGTTGCACCGTCATTGGCACGCATCTCATCAAGAACACGACCATAATCTGCCGGATCAACAACAACCGTAACAAAATCGTTATTCTTTGCAGCAGAGCGGAGCATTGAAGGTCCGCCAATATCGATGTGCTCAATTGCATTTTCTAGAGTTACTGATGGATCAGCAACAGTCTTCTCAAACTCATAAAGGTTAACGCAGACCAGGTCAATCATGCCGATACCATTGTTCTCTGCGTCTGCAACATGACCAGGATTATCTCTGCGACATAAGAGGCCACCATGGACGCGAGGATGCAATGTCTTAACGCGGCCGTCCATCATCTCTGGAAATCCGGTATAAGACTCAATAGGAATTACGGGAACACCAGCCTCTTCGAGGATTTTTGCGGTTCCACCTGTTGAAATTACCTCAACGCCAAACTCTTTAGTAAGCGTTTGTGCAAATTCAACAATACCTGTTTTGTCTGTTACCGAAATTAGCGCACGTTTGATAGGGGCCTCAGCCATTGCCGCTCCTTTGTGTTCGACACTTGCTATCAGAAACACTTACAGCCTATCAGCTGCGAAACACTACGTACTAGATGTAAACAAACTTGAAACTATTCTATAATCTTCCGCTGTAAAACGCCTGAAAGGAACTATTTCATATGTCTGCCGATACTCCAATCATAGTCCCCTTCGAAGATACTGACTTACCAGAACTTATATCAATCGTTGAACGTGTCTGGTACTTGGACGGCGATGAATCTAAAGAGACCAGTAGGTCTCTGGCTACCATTGATATTTCTTACTACATTGGTGTTTCAACTCATCGTTTTGTTGCAAAACACAGAAATACAGTTCTCGGCTTTATTTTCTGCTCCAACGGAGAAGATCCAGAAGATAAGCAGAAATGGATTGAGCTTGAAAATGCTTCAACCATTACAGCTAAAAAGCTCTTAAGCCCGAAAGACTTTGAAGGCTATGAAGCCGTTGGTACCGTCGAATCAAACCTGATTCACAAATACTGGAATGAAGGAGTCAAAACTCCTAAATGGGAAATTACACTGTTCTGCGTAAGTCCTGCTGCTCAAGGA
>JABZHK010000109.1:0-4272 GCA_015258885.1 Atopobium sp. | reverse complement strand
CTCACCAACGTCAGCTTCTCCTATCGTGGAGCAGAATCCCCGAGCCTATCGTCGCTGTCGCTTGACGTGAAGGCGGGAGAATGCGTGCTCCTGTGCGGGAAGAGCGGTTGCGGAAAGTCAACCGTCCTCCGCCTGCTGAACGGCATGATACCCGAGTTCTTTGACGGTGACCTTACTGGTCGCGTGAGGGTTGGCGGCATGGATCCCACCACCTGCCCTCAGTACAAGGTGGCCCGCCAGGTAGGGACTGTGTTCCAAAATCCCCGCACGCAATTCTACACCCTCGACACCACAAGCGAGGTGGCCTTCGGCTGCGAGAACCGTGGAATGCCGCGTGCCGAGATCTCACGTAGGGTGAACGAAGCCGCAGCCGATTTGGGCATCGCGGCACTCATGAATCGCAACATCTTCCACCTCTCGGGGGGTGAGAAGCAGCGCGTTGCCATCGCGAGCGTCTATGCTACCGGCCCGGAGGTGCTCCTACTGGACGAACCATCGGCGAACCTCGACTTCCCCGCAATCAGGGAGCTGCGACGTACCTTGGACATACTAAGGTCGAAAGGCAAGACGATCCTCATCGCCGAGCATCGCACGTGGTACCTCGAGGGCATAGTCGACCGCGCGGTCTACCTGGACGGCGGGAAGGCTTCCGATGTTTTCGCCATGGGCGAGCTCGCCTCGCTGACCCGCAGCCAGCGCCTTGAGACGGGCATACGACCCGTGAAGCTGGAGGGATTCGACCTCCCGAGGACAGTCGCCCCAGTGAAAGACACGCCCATGCACGAGATGCATCTCGCCGACCTCGTCTTCTCATACTCACGACATGCCGCCCCCTCCCTCTCCGTCCCCGACGCGCAGTTCGGGTCGGGTCGCGTCGAGGCGATTGTGGGAGACAACGGTGCGGGCAAGTCGACCCTCGCCTCGGTGGTGTGCGGGCTCGCCAGGGAACAGCGAGGCAGCATCGAAATCGACGGCGCCGTGCTCTCCGCGAGAAAGAGGCTGCCCCTTAGCTACGAAGTGATGCAGGAGGCCAACCACCAGCTCTTCTGTGATAGCGTCGAGGAGGAGGTCGTCCTGGGGGCGAGCAACCCTGGTACCCGAGGCCTGGAGTCGGTGCTAGGTCAGTTGGACCTCCTCGACGTGAGGGGGCGCCACCCCCTGACGCTGTCGGGAGGGCAGAAGCAGAGGTGCGCCATAGCGGCTGCCATGTTCTGCGGCAAGAAGGTGCTGGTCTTTGACGAACCGACGAGCGGGCTCGACTACGCCCATATGGCGCAGACGGCCACGCTGCTGCGGGAGCTTGCCGCGTCCGGGGCCTTCGTCCTCGTCGTGACGCACGACTTCGAGCTGGCGCTGGCCGCCTGCGACAGGGTTACCGAGATGAAGGGCGGAAAGGTCACCGCCCAATACGGTCTCGACAAGGGTGGCGTGGCGCGGCTGCGCGAGTTCTTCGGAATAGGGTGACCCTTCGCATTTGAGAAGAAAGGATTTTAATTTGCAAAGCAAAAGATTATTCTCCACCCGCATAGCGGGTGGTTTTATGTTTCGCGCGTAACACGCGCTCAACAGGCTAAAGCCTCGAAAATAATAAGACCAAGCAAGAAATGGAATTCCTGCTTGGTCTCTGTGATACGCACGTTTCAAATACGTCTATTTCTGAGGATACAGAACCTCAAGGATCTTCTCGGCAGAATCAAATGCACGTGGCGAGTAGTCGATGTATTCAGAATATGGAATCTCTACGATGCTCTTATTAGCAATAGCAGAGACGTTCTGCAGGGAGCTCTCGCCTAGGAGGGTGTCTTTAGCTGCAGCATCAGTTGCCTTATTGCGCTCTGCGGTGACGTAAATAATGACGTCAGGATTGAACTTAATCAGATTCTCATACGTCAGGCCGTTTGCAGACTGAGTTGTCACAGGAGTAGCTCCAAGCTGGTCGATGATAGTAAACTCAAGGCTCTTCTCGCTACCGCCAAAGAGACCAAACGTGCCATCCTTGAGGTTAGTCATAACCAGTACAGTCTTCTTTGCATCTTTCTCATGAGCCTTAACGCGCTCGTTAATGGCGTCAAGGCGCTTCTGAAGGTCAGCGGTGTAAGTGTCGGCGTTGCTCTGGACGTCAAAGATGGATCCAAGGTTCTTAATGTCAGAAATAATTCCAGCAAGCGTTGGATTGCCCTGCTCAGAAGATGCAAGCTGAGTATAGACAGAAATGCCAAGGTCAGCGTAGTCCTTTGGAGTAGTCTGGTCCTTTGAAGTGAAGAGACGAGAACGTCCCACAATAAGGTTTGGATTAGCAGCAACAACAACCTCGCGAGAAAGGCTCTTCTTGTCGCCCAGCTGCTTGATTTTCGCATACTCGTCGGCAATATCTGAAGGCATTGGCGCATCAGGCTTGATAGTGCCAATAATCTTGGAACCAAGGCCCAGACGCAGCAGAATCTCAGCGGCGGAGTCTGTCAAGGTAACAACACTCTCAGGAGCCTTATCAAACTTTGCCTCAAACTCATTGCCGTCACCGTCATAGAGCTTAAACGATACGGGATAGCTCGTATTGGCCGATTTCTTTTCTTCTGTAGCAGGGGTAGATGGGTTAGATGTTGCATTGTTGCACGCAGTAAGACCCAGTCCAGCAGCAGTTGCAGCAAACCCTGCCGCAATGCTCAAAAAATTCCTTCTCGTAAAGAGATTTGAACTTACACGAGGATCCATCGGATATCCTTTCATTCATCTGTTGATACTCAACAGGCGATTAATACACGTATTCAATGCTGATACCGTTTCCAGCAGTTGATGGGCGGACCATGCCCTCAACGCCATACACATCAGCAAGTAGCTTAGGGGTCACAATGTCCTCAGGCGCTCCCTCAGAAACAATGGAACCCTCTTGTAAGAAATACAGGCGGTCGACATAGTGAGCTGCCATCACAATGTCATGCAAAACAGCTAAGCAGCTGATACCAAGGTTGCGAACAAGTCGCAAAATATCAATCTGGTACGTAATATCAAGGTGATTAGTAGGCTCATCAAGCACCAGAAACTCTGGTTCCTGGGCCAGCGCGCGAGCCAACATTACACGTTGTTTCTCGCCACCTGAAAGCGTGGCAAACGAGCGGTCCTCGAAGCGAGAAAGGCCAACTTTCTGAATAACGTCAGAAACGATTGCCTCGTCGTGATCGGTTTCTTTTGATAGCGCCGACTGATGAGGACTGCGTCCCAGCGACACAATCTCGCGAACGGTAAAGTCAAAGGACAGCGAGTTAAACTGGCTTACCACAGCAACCTTACGCGCAAAGTCACGTCGTGATATCTCAGTGGCGTCACGCTCGTCCCACAAAATCTGACCGTCATAGCGATGACCAAGGCCATAAATTGCTCGCAGAAGCGTTGACTTGCCGGATCCATTAGGGCCCAGGATGCCCACAAACTCGCCGTCTGCCACGTTGAGCGAGACGTCCTTTACGATTTGCTTGTTATGAATGGCGACCGATACATTTTGCACGTCAAGGCGCATATTACTCACCATCCCTAAAGCTATAGTTGCGGGCGACCATGATGTAGACAAAGAACGGCGCGCCTACAACGGCGGTTAAGATGCCGATAGGAACCTCGGCGTTGCCCAGGACGGTACGAGCACAGGCATCTGCCCAGAGAATAAAAATAGCTCCCAGTACCAGCGCAGTTGGCACCAGCCTTCGGTGATCGGACCCAACAAACGAGCGCGCAATATGCGGAATGATAAGGCCAACAAAACCGATGGTTCCCACTGATGAAACCAGCGTGCCAACCATGAGCGCAGAAATGGTTAAGTATGCCCACCTGCACAAATTGGTGTTGAGACCAAGCGTTGTAGCAGCCTCGTCTCCCATCAGAAGCACGTTGAGGGAACGAAACTGCGTGAGGAAAAACACACTGACGAGAAGTACTACAACAACGGAAACGCCGACGTTTCCCCAGCTAGCTCGTGCCAAAGAACCCATGGTCCAGAACTTCAGGTCCATCATGCCTTCGGCGTTGGCCGCGATGGTAATGATGAAATTAGACAGCGCTGTGAACAGGGCGTTCAAAATCATGCCCGAGAGGACAAGTTTTGACGACGTCATATGACCGCCGGTAGATGCCAACAACAGAACGCCTATTGTGGCGATTGTTGAGCCAATAAACGAGAACAGCGGTACGGAAGAAAGTCCCACGATGTTTACCGCGCCAGCTCCAAGCATGATGGCACAGGTTGCTCCACACGAAGCTCCTGATGAAATGCCCAAAATATAC
>JABZHK010000108.1:0-4304 GCA_015258885.1 Atopobium sp. | reverse complement strand
AAGCAACACCACAAATAGCAACGGGAACTTTTTGAACATAGTTCATAAGGATTCTTCTATCTGTTTAGAAATCTCTTTTCTAACTCGAACACCTATACGATAGTGTATCTAAATAACCCTTTAATACTCAAAACCCAATGAACTTCCACAACAGCTTTCTGTCATAATAAACACCGACGTTATTTCTTACAACAAACGTCCACAAAGATAAAAACGCAACGTGTACTGGATAAAGTATGCTAGAACCGGTAGGTAGCCCGGTCGTCTCGTTATTACGAGATAAGTAACCTTCCCTCCTTGGGTTGTCCGTTCTTTGTGTAACTACATACAAGGAGGAATTTCATGAATCGATCTAGCGTCACGCTAACCGTTTTATTTGATGCTCCCTTTTGGGTGGGCGTCTTTGAACGTGTTGACGACGATAAACTTACGGTAGCAAAAGTTACATTCGGTGCAGAACCAAAAGACTATGAAGTATATGACTTTATACTCAAGAATTTTTATCGCCTTAAATTTAGTCCATCATTGATTATTGAAAATAACCGTACCTTTGAAAATCCCAAACGAAAACAACGTGCTGCGCGCAAACAGATGCAGAAAACGGGCATAGGCACCAAATCACAACAGGCCCTACAGCTACAACTTGAAGCTAAAAAAATAGAGCTTAAAAATTTCAACAAAGTACAACAAGCAGTCCTAAAACAACATCAATTTGAGCTTAAGAAACAAAAACATAAAGAAAAACATCGAGGCCATTAATAGCTCACTTTGCTTTCATGCTTTCCAAGCTTCCCATTCTTTTCAAGCTTATTGTCAAGCCACCAAATTGGAATTGGAAGAATTTCATCAATGGGTTGAGTATTGTCCCAGATGTCGATAAATTCCTTTGTCTCCCTATCGTATAAGAACTTGCAATATACGTCATAATCAGGGGCTGAAAATTCTCCGCCGTAGAATCCGTCATCATACTCAATGTTATGAAAATAATAGTTGATATAATATGCGCCCATTTTTACCTCACTTAGTGGAAAATGCACTCCAAGAAAATGCATTTCAAGTCCATCTCCAAATATGTGAAAGAAGGATAAGACCTACAGACAATTTAAGTGGGTACTGCAATGGACAGTAAAAAATCTATGTTGTTGCTAACGAACATAACGATGAAAGGACTGGCATTATTCAATTACCCAATTAAATTTGAGGTCGTATAATTCAATCAACAAGCAATCCGTTCCTGATTGGAGTGAATATGATGTTATATTCAGTTATATCTTGGTCTCTAACCGCGATTCTTGGCGTTTGGTCTCTTATACTTCTATCCGGTCATGGTGCTGCTTCAATTGCTGGATTTAACACAATGACTGAAGATGAAAAGAAAACAATAGACGAGAAAAAGCTTTGTTTTGTAGCGGGTATTTGCATGCTTATAAGTGCGTTAGTACTCTTTTTCATGGCTATGCTTGGATCAAAAAATATAACAAACACAACAGCAATCATTGCGGGCAGTATTATTGCGATTGATGCGGCAGCAGCGGTTTATATAGCAAACACAAAATGCAAAAAATAATAAAAACCTGACGACAAAATACTTGAAGTTCTCATTACCTTTGGACAATGACTCTTGTTAAAATAAATGCAAAACATCACCTCAAACTACTCGTCTCTTTCGTCCCTCTTAAGACAAAGTCTGATCACGCACGTACGCAAGTAATCGTACAAGCACAACAATACAAAGCCCTGCTGCAAGCACTGTTTCAACAGTAGCTATTCCATCGAGCCATTGAAGAGGTTGGCCGAGTTCGGCCAGGTATGCCGACGTCTGCGTGCGCGCAACGACACAAATTACAAAAGGAAAAGTAAACGCGGCATGACTGGGAAAGAACGGTTTTGTAAGACACCTGATGCACCACACAAAAGAAACCACATAAATAATTGAAGCGATTGCCAGCATAACCAAAAGAAACGGTACAGACTTTGACGAAATAGATTGAATATATCCCGCAATACAAAGACTTGTTGGAGCTGCATAAATGCAAGCGAGCGACTCAGCAGAATCAGGTACTGGTCCATATTTAACATACTTTATGCTTACAACTATAAAAAGCACCACAAGGCAGATAAATCCAAACCAAAATGCAACCGTGCCAACACTTGTTTCAAAGGTAAACGCCGGCGCTGTAACACTTGCAACAACAATGCCTACATACACAATGAACCAGCTGGCGTGCACATTCTCCCAATTAAATTTTGCAATATAGCGAGAAGTAAAGAAAGCTATGCACAGGATGTGTAACGCAATTCCTGCAAACCAAAATAACTGTGCCACATCACCAATATCGGCCTTCATATACACCGAAATCAGCATAACTGCCATAGGATATGTTGCGGCAACTGAAAGCCCAATTGGATCCGAGAGCTCTCGCAACACAACTTTTGTAGACACCATAAATTTGAGGGTATAGAGAGCTAAAAGAGCAATAGAGAGTATGCCACAGGCAAGATAAAGACCCTCGAAAGAAGTCTTGAAAAGATTTCCAAGTGCTGCAAAACCTAAAGCAACACCACAAATAGCAACGGGAACTTTTTGAACATAGTTCATAAGGATTCTTCTATCTGTTTAGAAATCTCTTCTTATTTCTTTCAATAATAGATATTTTTTCATGGAAGCGAACTCAGTAGCAGATATATATCTATGCGTTGTAGTAATTAGCTAACAAAAACCCGCCTGGCTTCTGCTTCCGAGCATGTACACTGGCGGGTCTTCCTTATGCGATGTGCCTGCAATCTGCCCTGACCCGAGCTCGAAGGCTAAGGGCGGCCGCATGGGCCGACCTCCCGTCGAGACGATTGGCGTGGTGGCAGAGCGACCCTCTCAATCCGAAACCAAACACAACGCCACAGCGAACGCCGAGGCCTCCACACGCCCCGACTATCGAATCGAACCCGATGCGCCACTCGAGTCTCCGGATGTCGCATCGAAAGGACGGCTGCCCTTTTGCCGCCATGAAATCCGGGAATTCAGATTCACGGCGAAATTGGAGATCGTGCGTCAAAGGCATACCCTACGTCGTCGTTCTTCACCCTCATAGAGCGAAGACGGTCTCCCCGTCTATGGGCCCGCCTTCGGGCATAACACGACTCAAATCGCAGTGATCGGCCTCCTCTCGGCTGCGTTATCGTTGACATCAAAGTTAGATAAGGTTAATATTAGACCGACATTCGTTCTGATATTAAAAACCCATCGGTATGGGACAAGGAATCGGAGCATTGCTTGAGAAAGAACAGCAAAAAACCTGCAGAGCGACGCAAGGAGCTCGTGGATGCGGCAGCGAGGCTCTTCGCGGAGAAGGGCTACGAGAGTACATCGGTGCGCGACATCCTGGATGCCGTGAACGGCGCTCCTGGCATGTTCTACTACTACTTTAAGTCGAAGCAGGACGTCTACGTGGCCGTCATGGAGGACTTCATCTCGGAGCGCATGGACCGCAAGTGCGCAGTCATGGAGGACGAGGGCCAGCCGTTCGACGAAAGAATCGCCGCTCTGCGCAGTCTCGTAACGGATGACGTCAACGAATATGTCCGCTCCTTCGACCCCGAGCCGGGTGAGTCAGTTCCCGACGCCTCTTACAAACTCTGGGACATGGTCCAGATGATCGATCGTATGGCAGGCCCCTACACCAAGCTCATGCTGGAAGGGATACAGACAGGCAAGCTCAAGAACCGTCTCGGCGTAAACGAGAGCAATGCACAGGCCTGCGCGCTGTTCATGCTGTACGGGCTCTGGGGCGTCATGTACGACGGGCGTTTTGCACCAGAGTGTGAGCAGCGTTCTCCTCAGGAGGCATTCGAGATAGCGCAGAAGCTGTTTTATTGATTTAGGCAGGTTGCAAAATCGCCGCTCTGAGCGGCGTGCAGAAATGGGCTGATGACGGGAGCATCCAGATGGATGCTCCCGTCAGTGCATTTAAGAGAAAAACGGAACGAATTCGTTCCGATAGCAGTGAAAGGAGCACGGGTCCATGGAGGACGAGACAGACCTGGAAGACCCAGGTAAAAACTTGAAAAAGAAGCAGGGCATGGCCAGGCTGCTGGCCCTCTCTGAGCGAGGGAAGGGGCTTCTCGTGTTCGGCATTGCGCTCGGCTGTATCGGGTCAGTGCTGCAGCTCGTGCCCTATCTAGCCTCATGGCGGGTCATAACCTCTCTAATGTCAGGTGTAGCATCTGGCTCGGCCCCCGAGGCGGGCTCCATGCTATGGTGGGGAGCCGTCGGCCTCGCGGGGCTTCTGTCTGGAACTGCAGCCTCC
>JABZHK010000107.1:0-4315 GCA_015258885.1 Atopobium sp. | reverse complement strand
GAATCCAGAGGTCGCCTCTGACCTGCTTGGCATTCTCGGCAACGGCGCGCGCGGTAACAGGGGAGTCGCAGATAGCAACCATGGTAGCGCCAGATCCGGAAATGACAAACGTACATGCACGAGCAAGTTTGGCCACCTGCTTGAGCTCCTCGTAATCGGGGATGAGCTCCTTGCGATACGGCTCGTGAAGCTTGTCGTTGCAGGCTGCTGCCAACAGTCCGCCGTTTCCTGTTTCAAGCGCGTGAGTGACAGCAACGGTGCGTCCCATCTGGTAAACGGCGGTCTGAAGAGAAATATTCTGCGGAACTACCTTGCGCGCGTCTTCAGTGTTGACCGTGTAAGGCGGTGCAATTGCAACAAAAGAGAGACCGCGCGCCACAAGCCTTCTGGTACAAATGGTATGACCGCCCTCAACAAAAGAGGAGGTCAGGCCACCGTAAATAGCAGGTGCCACGTTGTCGGGGTGGCCCTCAAAATGGCAGGCAAAGTCAAGCGCGCGCTCAGGGTCCCAACCGCTGTGAGACTCGGTCATCGCGGCCGCAATACCTGCAATAACGCAGGTAGAGCTTGAGCCAAGTCCGCCAGAAAGCGGAATGGGCGAGTCGATAGTAATGTGCTTAGGAGTGGGCTCTTCACCCAGCTTTTCGCAGGCGCGAATATACGACGTCCACACAAGGTTGTCATCGTTTCTGAACTGCTCAGGGCAACCATCAATGATGAGCGTAGGGGACTCCCTAAACGTAATTTTTGCGCGCAGGTTAAATGCAAGGCCCAGCGTATCGTAGCCGACGCCAATGTTTGCAGAGGTAGCAGGTACAGAAACGGTCAAGATAGTGTTGTCGAGCATGTAGAACCTGCTTTCTCAGAGTCTAACAAGCAAAAATACGCCCGCATGCTTCAGAAACGTACGAAGCAAGCTGTTCCTTCTCGCGAACGTCAGTATGAATGATAACGTTATCATTCAACGATGAAAGCTGGATTGGCGGATTAGTGCCCGTGATTTCGGCGAGCGTATGCATGCACGCAAAGTCGTCCAGGCCAGCGGTCGAGTGGCCCAGCGCGGCAAGCACGTCGGACGAGAACTTATATGGGCTTGCAGTGGACAGACATACGCGCACGTCGTTTGCCTGGCGAGAAACCCTGTCGAGCACGTGTTTTGCGACGGCTGTGTGAGGGTCAATCAGCACACGACAATTCTCCCAGGTAGAGCAGATAGTCTCACGTGTCTGGTCGTCGGTGGCAAAGCCAGCGTCAAAGGTTTCGCGAATGGTGTCCATCACCTGAGCAGGTACCGTGTAAATACCCTTGGTTACCAGCTGGTTCATAAGATAGCTGACAAGCTCGGTGTCTTTGCCGGATGCAAGATAGAGAAGTCGTTCAAGATTTGATGAAACCAGAATGTCCATCGATGGAGAGATAGTCTTTTCAAATGCACGTCTACGGTCGTAAATGCCTGTTTCCAAGAAATCAGTCAGCACCTTATTGCTGTTAGAAGCCACAATAAGGCGATCAACAGGAAGTCCCATTTCTTTTGCAAAGTAACCTGCGAGAACGTCGCCAAAATTGCCGGTTGGCACGCAGAAGGTAACCTTTTGACCCTGGGTGATGGCGCCCTTAGCAACTAGCTGGGCATATGCATCAAAGTAGTAGGTTACCTGTGGAGCCAAGCGACCAATATTGATGGAGTTTGCGCTGGAAAGCACGGTGCCGTTACTTGCAAGCTCCTGAGCCAAATCCTTGTTAGCAAAGATTGCCTTGGCAGCGTTTTGAGCGTCGTCAAAGTTGCCTTTAACTGCGCAAACAGCAACGTTTGATCCCTTCTGGGTCACCATCTGCAGACGCTGAATGTCCGAGACTTTTCCCTCAGGATAAAAGACGGTAATGCCCATACCAGGAACATCTTTGAAGCCCTCAAGTGCAGCTTTACCGGTGTCACCAGAGGTGGCGGTCACAATCATGATGTTCTTGCCCGCGGCACCAGCAGCACCTGCGACGCCCGCAGCACTCGCAACGCCCGCGCCAGCATCCTCGCGAGCGACACTCATCAGGCGGGGGAGCATCTGAAGTGCAACGTCTTTAAAGGCCGACGTTGGTCCGTGAAAGAGCTCAAGCAGCCAATCTTCTCCAATAGCAGAAACAGGCGTAATCGCCTCGGTGTCCCACTGCGAGCCATAAGCACCCTCAATGCAGCGAGTCAACTCTTCATCAGAGTAATCATCCAGCAGATTAGAAAGCACGTCATAAGCGGTGGCCTTGAAGCCCTGCGAGCAAACCTTTGCAAGATCAAGGGGTTTCTCGCCAATAGAATCTTGGATGTAAAGGCCGCCATCGGGAGCAATTCCCTGCAAAATGGCCTGCTTAGCCAAGACGTTATGGTCAGAGCTTCTTGTGCTGTGATATGCGACGGCCATGAAACCACCAATCTGTTGAATGTGCCGCGTGTTTAACGTGTCACGCTGCGCGTCTTGCTCGCGCCATATTGCACGCGCCATGTTGCGCGTTTTACGTATTGCGTTTCTATTATTTTAACAGTGAGAAGTAAATGTCGCTTGTAACATAGAATTGTTCATAGCATTATGAAGACGAGAAAAACAGTCGACTAGATTCTGTCTAGGTTTTTGGTAGTTTTTTGTCTATGAGATTGTTATCAGTGTAGTCACCTTTGCGCACGGTTGTCTTTGCTTTGCAGATAGCCTTGCCGGCAATCGGGTTTCTCGCAAAGATGGCTGCTAGATTTGGAGTTATATGCAAAACGTTGCCCTACTTGGATTTGGAACGGTTGGTGCTTCGGTTGCGCGCATTCTTGACGAGCGCGTTTCTGACGCTAATCTGACGTCCATCTTGGTTAGAGCTGGTAAAGAGCATGTTGACCCTCGCGCAACGTCAGATTTTGATGCGCTCTTGTCTGACCCCGCGCTCGATACGGTTGTCGAGTGCATGGGTGGTCTCTCACCAGCCTACGAGTACATTAAAGCTGCGCTCACTGCTAAGAAAAATGTAGTCACCTCAAATAAAGCCGTGGTATCTGCGCATTTTGAGGAGTTCATGACCCTTGCCGCTGAAGCGGGTGTCAACCTTAAGATTGAAGCCTGCGTGTGCGGCGGCATTCCTTGGATTGCGGGAATTCAGAAAGTTCGTCGTATTGACGAGATTTCTGCGTTCTGGGGAATCATGAACGGCACCACCAACTACATTGTTTATTCCATGCTCAAAGATGGAACAGACTTCGCTGAGGTTTTAAGCAAAGCTCAGGAGCTGGGTTACGCTGAGCGAGACCCGTCAAGCGATATCGACGGCATTGATGTCCGCTCTAAGACTATGATTTCTGCGTCCATTGCCTTTGATGTTATCTGCACAGACCAGATTCCTATGTCTGGCATCAGAAACTTAACTAAGCGTGACCTTGCTATGTTTGGCAGTCACGATATGACTATCAAGCTCTTTGGACGCGGCGTTTCCAACGGAACGTCTTACGCAGTTGCTGTTGAGCCAGTAGCAGTTCCGCTCTCAACTATTGAGGCAAACGTTCCCACAAACTTTAATGTTGCAACTGCCGTAGGAAATACCATTGGCGAGCTCAAGTTCTATGGTCAAGGCGCTGGTGGCGACCCAACGGCAAACGCCGTCGTGCAGGATATTATTGACTGTGCCGACTCTCCTGTTGGAGGCCAGCAGACCTTCTCGGCAGGTCTTTCATATAATCCTGAGCTGCTTGTTTCCGATTACGTGTTTAGGACGCAAGCCGACATTCCTGGTGGTTCGTTCTGGGAGCCAGGCGCTCAGCTGGTTAAAAATCTAAGTGCCGAGAAGGCCCGTGAGCTCCTTACCAGCGCACTTTTGCAAGACCCCACAACCTTTATGGCTGCACTTGAAAAGAGGAATTAGAAATGATCAAAATTGCAAAATTTGGCGGCTCAAGTGTTGCCTCTGCAGAGCAGTTCAAAAAAGTTAAAGCTATTGTTGAGGCTGACTCTGATAGGCGTTTTATTGTTTCGTCTGCAGCAGGAAAGCGTCATTCGACTGATAACAAGATTACTGATCTTCTGCTGCTGGTAAACGCTCACATTGAGTATCACGTTGACTGCACGTCTTTGCTTGCAGACATCGAGGCTCGCTTTGTGGAGATTGCTGATCAGCTGGGAGTTTCGTGGCCTGTCGCCGAGGAGTTTGAGAAGTTTGCTTCAAACATTAAGTCCTTCTCGCCAGAGTATGTGGTAAGTAGGGGCGAGTGGTTTACTTGCCAGATTCTTGCTGAGTATCTTGGCCTGCCTTTTGTTGATGCTGCCGACGTTATGCTGTTCCATCATGACGGCAC
>JABZHK010000106.1:0-4427 GCA_015258885.1 Atopobium sp. | reverse complement strand
ACACGGCAACATACAGAAAGTTTCTGGCCGCTATCCAGAACAATAACCTGCAGATAACCCTTGCCGAGGCGGGCACCATCATCGACCAAACCGACAGCTACAAGCTAGAAATTCTCTGGCCCAAAAAAGACGCGAATTTCCCCGACACCAACGATTACTCGATAATCATCAAGCTGACCGTTGGCAACAAGACGTTCCTCTTCACGGGAGACGCGCCCACAAGTGCCATCCTGGACTCCAATCCAGGTCACATTGACGTGCTCAAACTCTCGCATCACGGCTCCCGAACAGGCACCACCGAGCAGCTGGTCCGCAAGCTCTCGCCCACCTACGCCGTCCTCTCGTACGCCGTGGACAACTCCTACGGCCACCCCATGCAGTCGGTTCTGAATGCCCTCCACAAGCATTCCGTTGAAGTCTGGGGTACGGGCGCCAATGGAACCATTACTATTACCTGCGATGGTACAAACATTGATATATCTGGCGAGAAACCCGGCACAGTGGTAGCTCCAACCTCACAAGATAAATCTGGCACGTCGTCGACATCGAGGTCCAAGTAATGAAAGCAATCATTGATCGATTTGAAGACAACAATCTTGCCGTGCTTGAATTGAATGATCAGCCAGGCAATATGCTTGCTGTTTCTGTCAACGAGCTACCAAGCAATGCTTGCCAGGGCGATGTACTCTACTACCAAGATGGCACTTGGATCCTCGATGAGGAAGAAACCGTCCAGCGTTACACCGATATCAACGAGCTGTTTAACTCCCTGCTCGCGCATGATGATACGGAAACTAAATAGTCCCAGATAAAACCTAAAATATGCGATTTTAGAATATTTATAAAACTGCACGTCAATCCATAAATATTCGATTTTCGCATATTTTGTTATATAGCCATTTAACTGCATAAATAAAAAGACGCCTTAGCGAAAAAGACGTCTGTGTAAGTCACTTTTATTCGAGAAAAAATGTGGTATATTTCAAATTGCCGATGGCGCGCAGCCTCGCTCTGCATAGAGGGAGGGCACGCCATCCGCTTTAAGAGAGCCACAATAGCTGCGGCCATTCTCTTCTCATCTTCAGCTAGAAGTACTCGCATTGTCCAACCCTATCAAATCCAGCCACTTTTGTACTTCGCTAAAAGTATACGTGCCTTTTACCGCCAGTCCAGGCATTACACGAGAAGCACCGCACTCCCTCTGGTACTCCTCAATCATGTTTCCAAATCCTCCACCGCCATGCGTGCAAAACGGAATGACCGTCTTACCGCTTAAATCCGTTGCTCTTAAGAACGAAAGCACAGGAGGTGCAAATGTTTTAAGCCAGTTGGGCGATCCTATAAAAACAGTATCAAAGCTGGCAACATCTATATCGTATTGCATTAACGCAGGACAAACGCCCTTTTCTATTTGCGCTCTAACCTCTTTTACCGCCGTGTTATACGAGAAAGAATAGGGCTCTTGAGGCTTAAGTTCCAGCAGCTCACCATCGGTAATCAGCGCAATATCCTCAGCAAGCCTTCTTGTGATGCCGGAATATGAATAGTACACAATCAAAGACTTCATGTAAGAATCTCCGCTACCGGTCGAGAAGAACGTGCTGTTGCAGCATTACGTCAAATTATTTGCCACAAGTATAGTTGATAGGATTGTGCAGCCGACCGGTTTCTCACAGCAAGCATATGCTATAGTGAAGCAAAAGCGCCCTCGCTATCACAATTTATGGGATGACCGGGGTGCTTTTTGCTAGCGTACAACTACGCAAATCAAAATCTACACCAAACAAAAAGCCGCTCTAAGGCGGCTAATAACAACGGCCAGGAATTGCACCTGAGTCATCTCCAACAAGGGCACTGCTTACTATGCTACGCGTTGTTAATGTAATTCTACATTCCTGCAATAAAATGTCAATAAAATAGCTTATGAACAGCGCTTTCAATCCTGATCTAAATGAGATAGCCAATCTTTATCGAACATCACCAATCAAAATGTTACTACACTAAAACCAAAAAATACCCGCGCAAATCCACATCAAGTAGAATTGGACGGGTATCTTTATTAACTATTATGCCTAATTTTAGACAGAATGTCACTGCGCCAAAACACGCTCTCTTTCAAGCCTGTCTTTCACGATCTTGTCGAGCTGCTCTTGAGTGGTTACAGGTTCCTTCAAATCCATTTCTTTCCTTTCAACAGGTTCCGTCCGCTCGGACGTTTGCGAGTAGCATTACCCTTGCTACGAGGTAGGTACCGCTTTTCCGCAACGGTTGCGTATATGAAAAAAGCCACTTTTCAGTGGCTTAAATCAACGAAAATAGATACACTTGCTAGTTAAAGGACGAGCCAACGGCTGGACTGAGTCGGGTTTGTTGGTGAATAAAATGCATCTGCTCTTGTGGGTGCATTTTTTTATATGCCCCATCTGCCGTTATCACAAATCACATAGATTTTGTAAGTGGCTTAAATCAACGCAATTGGGCATAATGAAATTAAGAAAACCCGCTTATTCTATTTGATATGGATTAAGCGGGTTTTAATTAGTTTGTTTACCAAGAAACAACAGGAACTGTTCTCTCCTGCTTGAACTGCTCTATCTCTTCGAGTGTAACGTCATCAAGAGTTCGCTCACCAATGAAGATGTCGGCTAGACTTGCATTAAATTTCCAATCATTTTCCTTCCAGTCCCAAGAAAAAGGAAGTTCATTTTCAATTTTAACTAGAAGAAGACGGTCGTCACTCGCCATATAATGCGTTCCCATTAGCCGACACCTCCAATCTTTTAACGGCAATTGCCTTAAATGCCTTCGGGCGTCATGTGGATGACAATTTTGACTTCACTATGTAATCGTTAGCGCTTAGTCAAACCAGATCTTCACAACGTCGCCGTCTGCGGAAGTAATATCCACAAGTGTGCCACTCTCACCAGTCTTTGCAGCATCCATAAGCGCATCAAGATTGATGTTAGAGAGCTGCTCCTGAGTCTCCTGATTAAGATAGCTTCCGCTGACCTGGATTCCCGAATTCAAAACAAACTTTGCCAGGCCCAGAGGCACGCACATATCTACAACGTCGCCGTCATCGGAGACAATGTACACGTGCAGTCCGTGCTTTGCAGAGCCGTTGCCCAGGCGAACACCCTTCTTCTTGCTACCGTCAGCCTCGTCGTTCTTCTCGACTTTGATCATGCTCTTACCAAAAAGCTTACCAAAGCTGAAACCTGAAGACTGAGTAGCAATACCCTGGTTGTCCTGCTCTACAGGCTCTTCTACGATCTCTGCGGGCTCGTCAGCTGCAACGGAAACAACCTCAGCAGCGCTCCGGACAGCAGCGCTCTCCTGAGCAACTGCAGTTTCCTGCGTAGAAGCGCTTGCGCCGCTCAAAAGCTCGTCAACGGACACACCAAGGAAGCGCGCAAGATCTGGCAACAGCGAGATGTCTGGATAGTTAATGTCGTTCTCCCACTTGCTCACCGCCTGCGGGCTCACGTTCAGCTCCTTTGCCAGACGCTCCTGCGTTGCAGTTTTAGCCAAACGAAGTCGCGCAATACGACGACCAAGGGTCTCAGATGAAGTAGTCATAGTTGCTCCTTTTCTCAACTCATTATCACTGAAATGGCATGCGGGCCGCTGATTTCACTATGAGTCGTAACAATACGTTCAACAAGAACGCATCAGTTGAGTTGGGTATCGCAACGGTTTCCAGCTACTCAACAGCAGGTTGAGTTCGCAGGTAAACAATGCTTTTTGACCGAAAATTACTTGCCCTAAAATCGCTCTCCTACTACCATTTAAACAAGAAACTTTTTGATGTTTTAGAAAGGTCTGTCTATGGCTGGCGAGAAGAACTGGGTGTTCTGGACCAGTGGTGCGCATATTGTTTCTGGTTTCGAGCAATGCGCTACAGACGGTTTTGTTGGTGTCGATGCAGACGGCGTCGTGTACCTCTTTGATAACAATCAAAACATCTTTGCCTCGGCCCATGCTTCAGATATCGAGGGAACAGTCGGTAGCTGGAGAGGAACCTGGCTCACTATCGACGAGAAAAGATACGCTCTAGAATTTGTGCCTCTTGCAGATAAGATTGCTCCTCGCCTGATCTTTGGAGCTATAAGCAATGTCTTTATGCAGGAGCTCCATCATGGAGACCAGGAGAAAGTCCCTCGAGAGCTCCTCGAAGACTTCAAGATTGCCTTTGAGAACGCCAAATATAGGCGCTAGCTCAAGCTAATTTTTTGAATTACTTATATCTTTGCGGAGGTACGATCCACCGATATCGACGCTGGCGGATGAACTGCCTCCCATTTCTTGGACACGAGAAATAGAAGGCAGTTCAAAACACACCTAAGTCAAATATTCTGTTAAAAAGACGTATACATGACGCTGAAATTACCACAAACATGCAGATTATCTTCATTAGGTGTGTAAAA
>JABZHK010000105.1:0-4436 GCA_015258885.1 Atopobium sp. | reverse complement strand
CTGTGCGATGTTGAAGATGATAAGGAACAAGAATGGTGCAAAGACATTGCCGGAAATTGCCATGTTAGAGGTAATACCAGCAGTAATTGGAACAAGGGTGAACCAGAACAGTGCGTCACCAATGCCGCCCAGAGGACCCATTGCAGAAACGCGGACTGCACGAATGGTTGGGATATCCAGCTTGTTCTGCTCAAGGGAGAGAACAATACCCATAACAAAAGTGACCAAGAATGGGTGGGTGTTGTAGAACTCAAGGTTGTGACTCATGGAAGCAGCAAGGTCATCCTTGTTGTCGCCGTGAATCTTCTCAAGACCAGGGAGGATACCGTAGAGCCAACCAGCTGCCTGCATTCTCTCGTAGTTGAAGGAAGCCTGCAGGAACAGGGAGCGCCATACCATCTTGTTGAGCGTCTTCTGATCAAGTGGCTCAGCAGGAGTGGTGTTTTGATAGGTATCAGGAATATTAAATGCCATCTTCGAAGTCACCTCCAGCAACAACAGCAGGAGCAGCATTCTTCATCTTGGTCTGGAGCTGGTAATCCCAGAATGCGATACCAAAGCCGATAAGAGCAAGAAGCAGAAGTGCTGGACCAGAGAGCTCAGGAATGCTGATAAATACGATTGCAGCTGCAAAGCCCATGAGGAAGAAGCCCCAAAGCTCGCGAGAAACCATAACCTTCAGCAGGATTGCAAAGCCGACGAAGCGCATCATGCCACCAGCGACGGACAGTGCATTCATGAGCCACTTTGGAATTGCCGTGGTGATCTGAGTGCCAAATGCAGCACCACCCAGGAAGAACAGGGTAACAATGACACCAAAGAAAAGACCAAGGGCTGCCATTGCGCCGTAGTTAATACGAGCAATTCCCTTAGGATCGGCCTTCTCGGCGTATGCATCAGCAGTTGCCATTACAGGGGACATAATGGTAAAGATGATGGTTACTGCATACTGACCAAGCAGAGAGAATGGAATTGCTGCAGCTACAGCGGCCATTGGCTCAAGCTTAGTAGTGATTGCAAAGACTGCAGACATAATGCCGCCGATAACAGCGTTAGGTGGCTGAGCACCACCAACAGGCATGTTGCCGATGGTCATAAGCTGATAAGTACCACCAACAATGAGACCAGTCTGAACGTCACCAAGAATCAAACCAACCAAAAAACCAGTTACGATTGGCTGGTAAAGAGACTCGAGGAAACTAAACTGATCGATGCCAGCGATAAACGCAACGATGAAAATTAATAACACCTGAATAGGGCTAACATCCATCTTAACTCCTCCTTTCAAACACACCATAACTACCGATGACGATGATCGGCAGACTATCCGAATACCTTTGCCAACCTGCTAGAAACGTTGCACCATTGCAACTTTTTGTAATCTCTACCAGGAAGTTGCGCGCAAAACTTACTCGAATAGCTTTGAGATATCCTCGACCGGGGTCGTAGGAACACGCCTAATCTCTAGAGTCACCCCCAATTCCTGAAGCTCACGAAAGGCAGCGACGTCCTTATCGTCTACCGCCACACTTGTGGCGACCTGTCGCTTTCCCTCAGCCATGTGCATATTGCCGATGTTCACTTTTTTGATTGGAACACCGCCCTTAACCAGAGTGAGGACATCCTCTGGATTCTCGGCAACAAGGAAAATGTGCTGGCTTGCTGAAGCCTTGTGAATAACATCGATAGTTTTCTGGAGCGTAAAGTACCTGGTTGCAACACCGTTTGGCGCAGCCATATCCATGAGGCCCTGACGCATCTTATTGCCTGCAACCTCGTCATTAGCAACAAGGATGAGATTTGTTCCAAGGGTACCGTTCCACTGAGTAGCAACCTGACCATGAATCAAACGATTATCGATTCGAGCAAGCTTGATATCTGGTTCTCCCATAACAAGTTCTCCTCTCTTTGCGCGCACACTTGTGCGTGCTATCTGCGATTTTCATCGCACTACTCGCAACTTGCGCTGCGTGTTTTACTGCAAATTTATTTATTGTTGGAAACGCTGATTAACGCCCAACGATCCAACGTGATGACCACATTTGGAGCAAACTCAACATCTACTGTTTCTTTTTTGACGTTTTTAACTACGCCATACATTCCGCTGTTAGTCTTAACTTTCTGACCTGCATGAAGATTCTTCAGAAACTCTGAAGTTGTTCCCGCCTTTTTAGAAGATGCTCTCCAAACAAAGAAGGAATAAATAAGGCCCAAAATTACTAAAAACGCGAGAAGAACAATGGATGAAGTAAGAATGTTCTCTGCTAGATTTGCCATGTGCATCTCCTTAACTCAACAACAAAACGCTACTTAAATACCATCGTCTCCGAAGATGTCATCTTCTGACTCAACCTCAAGCTCAAGACGCTTATGAACAACTCCCTGGCTACCAGCTAAAACGGCAGTCTCAACCAGCTCTTCAAGAGAGGTATCTGCCATGCGACTACCAAGTGTTTCAAGAAGCATAGGAAGGTTTGTGCCGGTAACAACTTCTACGTTTGAATAACTCTGAGCAATAATCATTGCCTGATTAAAAGGTGTTCCGCCAAGCAGATCGCAGAAAACCAGCACACCGTCAGTAGTGTCAAGAAGATCGGAAATTGTTGCAGAAAGAGTTTCTGGGTATGTTGCAGCACCGGCTTCAATAAAAGGAACGGGAACAAAAGCTTCTTGCTCACCAGCAATCATCTTTAAAGCATCAGCAAGACCGTTTGCAAAAGTTCCATGACCAGTTAAAACGCAACCTACCATGTCAAACTCCTTTCAAAGAGTTGGAAACTATCTGGGGAGCTACGCGGAAAACTAGGGGTGTTGAAGCTTCACTCTAAGTGGTAGATACCAGATAACAACCTAACATAAGTATAGTCTAGTGAGCATCTTGAGATGTGTACGTTAACAATCGCCGGTTTAACGGTACTATTTTTACCGCAAACGGTACACACGTTGTTATTTTCGCAGGTAGATATATGGATAAATTGTGACGATGCACTAAAAATTTAGAGCTATTCTTGGAAAATTAGAAGTTCTTATAACGTGCCTTTATACGTAATAAACGTAGTAAACAACCCTAAAATCCTGCTCAAATACGGCGAGAAAATAAAATTGGTATTAAGAAATTATGTACTGGTATCTTTTTTTAAAACATCTAAAGAAATTTTTCTTGATGGCTCTTTGGTTAAATAGATTCAACTCAATTCCATTTGCAGAGGCACTGTTCCATAGTGTTTCTCGCCCCTGCTTTCCTCTGAGCACTCTGTGTGCACTGTCTTTTAGACGAGGTGATATGCGTGATTGTTACCGTAACACTCAATGCATCCATTGATAAGGCGTACTACTTGGACTCTCCTGTTGTAGATGGAACGGTACACAGAGTCTCGGTAGTAGATAACAGCGCGGGTGGCAAGGGTCTTAACGCCTCACGAGCTATTACCACCCTTAACTACCCCGTTTGTGCCACGGGATTTGTAGGCGGAAATAACGGTAGATACCTTGTTGAGCTAGCTCATAAAGATGGTATTACCAGCGATTTTATTTATACTGAGCAAGAAACCCGCTCATGCATTAATATCCTGGAGCCAGACGGGCAATCAACTGAATTCTTAGAGCCTGGACAGCCTGTACTTCCTGAAGAATTCCTTGCTTTCAAGGCAAAACTTGTCCAGCTTACCAAAGAAGCCGAAGTTGTTACCTTTAATGGCAGTATTCCCAAGGGCATTTCTGCCGAAAATTACAAAGAACTTATTGAAGAGACCATGGCTGCGGGCGTGCCTTGCATTGTAGATGCATCCGGTGCACTACTCACCTCCTGTATTGATGCCCTTCCTACCATGATCAAACCAAACACCGATGAAATCGGTCAACTTCTAGGAAGAGAAGTAACTACAGAAGATCAGGTCATTGAGGCAGCTCAGGAGCTGCACAAACGCGGCATTAAAATTGTAGTTGTCTCGCTTGGTGCAAAAGGTGCGCTCATGGTTTCTGATGAAGGAACTTTTAGAGCAAATCCTCCAAAAATTGAAGCTATCAATCCTGTTGGTGCAGGAGATACCCTTGTTGGCTCATTTGCTGTTGCACTTGCTCAGCAAAAACCAACTTCAGAGTGTCTTGCCTTTGCGCTGTCATGTGCTACCGCAAGTTGCCTATCTGCAGGTACCGGTCGCTTTGATCAAGATATTGCAACTAAGATTCATAAGCAGGTCACAATCAAAAAGATTGCTGAATAATATGCAGCAAGACGAGTTTCTCGCCAAAGGTTACAAAGACAAAACTATTTCTAGAAAACTTACGTAACAGAGTAAGAGAAACGTTACAATTTTTTCAGTCAATCAAAGAGCCCTTTGGGGCGAAAGGAGCAATAGATGTTCGTTACTACTAAGCAGATGCTTCTTGACGCACAGGCTGGCCATTATGCTGTTGGCGCCTTTAACGTTGAGAAC
>JABZHK010000104.1:0-4451 GCA_015258885.1 Atopobium sp. | reverse complement strand
ATTTGAGCAGCTTAATTACTCGCTGAACTCGAGGAATGCGCAGTATCCGCGATAGGCCTCAAAGATGTCGGCCTTGTTTGCAATCTCCCAAGGTGCGTGCATGGAAAGAACAGGAACACCGCAGTCGATGACGTGCATGCCATATTTAGCCAACATATATGCGATAGTTCCGCCGCCACCAGCGTCAACGCGGCCAAGCTCAGCGGTCTGGAACTGAACGCCGGCGTTGTCCATAATGCGACGAATCAGTGCTACGTACTCGGCATCAGCGTCGTTGGAGCCAAACTTGCCGCCACTACCAGTGAACTTGTTGAATGCAAGGCCGTGACCCATGATGGCAGAGTTCTTAATTTCAAAGCTACCCGTAAAGCTAGGATCATAACCAGCAGAAACATCACTGGAGAGCATGTAGGAGTTGGCCATGCAGCGACGCAGGGAAAGTGGAGACTCAAAACCGGCAAGTGCCAGGACCTCTGCCATGATGTTCTCAAAGAAGAGGGAGTTCATGCCAGTAGCGCCAACGGAGCCAATCTCTTCCTTGTCGGTCAGAATGGTGACGGAGGTACGTGCAGGAGTGTCGCACTCAAGCTGTGCGATTAGGGAAGGGTAGGAGCAGCTGCGGTCGTCGTGACCATAGCCCAAGATCATGGAGCGGTCAAAGCCCATGTCACGAGCAGGACCTGCAGGAACAATCTCAAGCTCAGCGGAGAGAAGGTCTGCTTCCTCAATGCCGTAGAGGTCCTTCAGGATATTGATGACGTTAGTCTTAACAGCTTCCTTTGGCTCATCGCCCTCTGCATCAGCGGGTTTCTCGCCATTCTGGCCCCAAACAAGTGGACGATTGCCAACAATGAGGTCAAGCATCTCACCCTCAATAACTTTAGAAGCAGTTTTTCCAAGCTGCTCAGCGCTCAAGTGGATGAGAAGGTCGGAGATGCAGAAAACAGGGTCAGTTGGGTCCTCGCCAACGCATACGTTTACGACGCTACCGTCTTTAAGTGCAAGAACGCCATGAATTGCCAGAGGAATGGTGACCCACTGGTATTTTTTGACGCCGCCGTAGTAGTGGGTGTCAAGGGTAGCAAGCTCATTGCGCTCCTCGAGAGGATTCTGCTTGACGTCCAGGCGAGGAGAGTCGATGTGAGCACCAAGAATGTTCAGACCCTCTTCCAGGGATTTGGTGCCAATCTGGACAAAGATGACGGACTTGCCGCGAATGTCTGCATAGACTTTGTCGCCAGCCTTGAGGGTTTTACCTGCAGCGATGGCATCAGAAAGCTTAACGTAATCTGCTGCTTCGGCAAGCTTGATAGCGCTTGCGGCGCACTCGCGCTCAGTCTTGTTCTCGGAGATAAACTTTCTGTAACCCTCGGTAAACGACTGGAGCTTATCCAGGTCCTCCGAGGTGTACTTTTTCCATGCGTTTGTGGTTTCCATACCCATCCTTTCTGTAGCAAGCTCTGTGTGAGCTGCTGCTTGTTGTTGCTGTTAGGTGCGCCGCCCGTGATGAGACCGCGACTTAGTTGCCTCCGTTGGAGCTGTTTGAGCCAGAACCGCTGGATCCGCTGCCAGAACTATTGCCGGAACCGGAGTTCTGATTGGAACCAGAATTGCTGTTTGAGCTGCCCGTTCCGGAGTTGTTGCTGGAAGAATTACTCTCAGACGAGCTGCTTGAGCTGCTCGAGTCGCTGGTCTTTTCCGAACTAGACGAGCTGTCGGAGCTGGTGGTCTCTGATTTTTTGGAGTCAGTGCTCTCCGAAGAGGAATCCTTGGAATCAGTGGACTTGTTTGACTCGTCGGTCTTCTCGCTAGAAGAGCTGGAATCGTCTTTCTTATCCGTCGAATTGCTGGTATCCGTAGTCTTTTCCGTCACAACTGGGGCTGTGCTGACCTTTGGTCCCAAGCCAGATCCGTCGGTGATATAGCTGAGGAACATTGCATAAAGAATGACGGCAGAAATGGTAAAGATAATTGAAATAATGGTCACGATAGTCAGCGCTCTTACACGCTTGCGAGACAGCGTTGGCGTGCGATTTACCTGCGTAGACTGCTCCATGCGAGAGTCGGCGTTGGGATAATAATCGCGAGAAGGTGCATATTGGGCTTGAGGCATATATTGTGTGCCTTCAAGCGTTGTTTGGCTGCTGTTTGGATATGCCTGCTGGTTATATTCATCGTTGTCGCCAGCGCGGAACTTATGCGTGGAGCGCCTGATAACGTTCTGGTAAATCTGCGAAGCAAGCGCCGAGGCGGCGGCACCAACGGCCACGCCAATAATCGAGCCTGCAATACCAATCTGGTTTGACAGTACAAACGCAGTCACTGCGGCAAGCGAGGTTGCCAAAATTTGGGTAATTGAGACGTCCTTAAGAAGGCTGGGCTTCTCGTCCGCTGTCTCATCTGTAGGCTGAGCAGGCGAAGCTAATCGAGTTTTGTCTGCATCAAAGTGCTTATAGCTCACAAGATGCTCCTTTCTTCGAACTGATAGCCTACCTCATTTTTGTGAAGAAGTAATGTTTCGTCGCTAAATCGCAACATCAGAGGGCATTAAGTTTCATCCAACATACAACTTCAGTGTCGGAAATGGCGAGAAGTTCTGTGAGTAACTAAGCGATTTTCTTATGCGCGTGTTTCTCGCCATGTATTTGTTAAAAACGACCGTATCAAAGGTGATGAAACAAGGTATCATTTATATGTATCAGTTTTCCGTCAAACGGAGGTTTAGCATGCTTGTAAGCGCAAAAGCCATGCTCCAGAGTGCCGAGAAGGGCCACTATGGCATCGGCGCATTCAACGAGAACAACCTTGAGTGGACCGCAGCAATCCTTGATGCAGCAGAAGAGCTTCAGTCTCCTGTCATCATTCAGTGCACCAGCGGCGCAGCAAAGTGGCAGGTAAGCTACCGCGTTGTCGCAGATATGGTTCGTCGTCTTGTTGAGGACAAGAACATCACTGTTCCAGTTGCTCTCCACCTTGACCACGGTTCATACGAGGATGCATTCAAGTGCATCGAGGCTGGATTTACTTCCATCATGTACGATGGTTCTCACGAGCCTGATTTTGAGACCAACCTTAAGCGCACCGAAGAGGTCGTAAAGGCAGCTCACGCAAAGGGTATTTCTGTTGAGGCTGAGGTCGGCGGCATCGGCGGCACCGAGGACGGCGTTACCGCTAAGGGTGAGCTTGCTGATCCTGAGCAGTGCGCAAAGATTGCTGACCTGGGCGTTGACTTCCTTGCATGCGGCATCGGCAACATTCACGGTATCTATCCAGCTAACTGGGAGGGCCTCTCCTTCGACCAGCTCAAGGCTATCAAGGAGCGCGTTGGCGATCTTCCACTTGTTCTTCACGGTGGCACCGGCATTCCTGTAGAGCAGGTTCAGAAGGCTATCTCTATGGGCATTTCCAAGATCAATGTCAACACCGATCTTCAGCTTGTCTTTGCTGAGGCAACCAAGAAGTACGTTGAGGCTGGCCTTGTTGACAACGGCAAGGGCTACGATCCTCGTAAGCTTCTGAAGCCTGGTCGCGAGGCAATTGTCGAGCGCACCAAGGAGCTCATCCGCGAGTTTGGTTCCGACGGTAAGGCTTGGAACTAACCTGCAGCATACGCTGGGCGCGCATCGAAGCGTCGCACGCTCGCAGCTAGTTAAAACAACGGACCTGGATTTTCTCCAGGTCCGTTTTTTGTTTCGAGGCTTTAGCCTGTTGAGCGCGTGTAACGCGCGAAACACAAAACCACCCGCTATGCGGGTGGAGAATACTTTTTGCTTTGCAAATTAAACTCCTTCCTTCTAGCATAGCGATTGTTCAGGTCACTAATAGCCAAGAAGGAAGGAGTGGCTATGGCACATAAGGCCAATAGCCTTGCGCACACAAAATGGTTATGCAAATACCACATTGTGTTTACACCAAAGTATAGAAGGAAAGTCATTTATAACAAATACAGAGAAGACCTTCGAGAAATACTCAAGATGCTTTGTGACTGGAAAGGAGTAGAAATTCTTGAGGGACATCTCATGCCAGATCATATACACATGCTTGTGAGTATCCCACCTAAGATAAGCGTTTCAAGTTTTATGGGTTACTTAAAAGGTAAAAGCTCACTGCTCATGTTCGACAGACATGCAAACCTTAAATATAAGTATGGTAATAGAAAGTTTTGGGCTGAAGGCTACTATGTATCAACCGTAGGTCTTAATGAGGCGACAATAAGAAAATATATTCGAGAACAAGAAAACTCCGATATAGCTCAGGATAAATTAAGTTTGAAGGAATATGAAAATCCCTTCGATAAATGATCTAGCTAGATAGCCAGTTTAACTGGCTGCCGGTGTTACATTGCTATTGTGACCTGAACGAAGTGAAGGGCAAAGGACTTGAGTCCTGGGCAAGTATAATTAGGGTTATACCCTAAGAGCAAACCACCCGCTATGCGGGTGGTTATGATT
>JABZHK010000103.1:0-4517 GCA_015258885.1 Atopobium sp. | reverse complement strand
AGGTCGGAGAAGGTGTACTCCCAGTTATCTGCTGCGGTAACAGTCTTGTGCTGAACCTCAACGCCATCTGCGAGAAGCCTGACAACAATGGAAGCTGGGCGCTTACCGTCGTTGTCGTTGGAGTCGTCCCAGAGTTTCTTGCCAGAGACGGAGACCTTCTCCTGCTGCAGCTGGTTGGTAACACTCAGTGCAACGGAATCGTTTGGAGAGTTCTCATCTGCCTGACCAGAAGTAGCGGTTACCTTGTACTTCTTGCCATTGTAAGTGACCATGCCATTAGCGTCTGTGCCTACCTCTTCAAGAGTGTAGACGATAGGAGTCTTTGTGCTGGTACCATCGTTGTGAGTTTCAATGGTGTACTTACGAAGATGTGTGAACGAAGCAGTCCAGTTGTTAGCTGCGGTAAGGTCAAGCGTCTTACCAGTATCAACACCGTCGGCAAGAAGCTTTACGGTAATGGAGGTAGCATCTGGCTGAGCAATTGCGTTGCCGTCAGCGTCAAGCCACTTCTTCTCTACCTTGACGTCCATGATGTCAACAAGCTGGTTTGCGACCTTCTCGGTACGACGCATAGCTGCTTCGTTGTTGTAGATAACGCTCATGTCGTTGTATGCAAGAGCCTCGGAGAGGTTTGGATCATACAGTGGTGCCTTCATGGTAAGAACCGCAGACAGAACGGTGTATGGAGGCAAAATAGTGCCATCCTTACCAACAATCTTGATTGCCGTTACCTTGGTGTAGTCAGCTGGAGTCTTAGTCCATTCTGGGCTGTTAATCTCGTTGATATCGTTCTGAGCTGGGTGTTCATCGGTGCGATAGTAAATCTCGTACTGGGAGCTGACATCAGTTGAACCAATCCTCAGATCAATAGGACCCTGAAGTGTATTGCTGAAAGCAGAGTTTCTGCCGTCGCCCACATATGGCAACACGTCGTACATAAGAATCTTATTCATTGGCGTGTTGTAGTAGTTACGAATGCTCAGACGATACTGGAAGAGTCCGCTGGTATCAGTGACGCCAGCAAAATCAGTCATGATAGTAGCCGAGGTAAATGCCCTACCGTAGAATGCACCGCCGCCAGCAATGTTTGGCTCAAGGCTACGGATGTGCTTATCAGACTGGATACTCTCAACGTTGTTGCCAAGAACCTTTGCAGTTGCCTTCAGAATAGTCTCGTCAGTGACACCATTCATATTGATGTCAAGATTATCCCGAACAAAGTTACTGGCGTTATACATACCAGAGAAGTCATCTGGTGTGCCGTGAGTCCAGTTTGTGGCGTAGAAGTAGACGTCATTATTGTTGTTCAGAACGTCATTCTCGGCCTTAGAAGGAATGATGTCGTCGTTGATTACCAGGTTCCTAATCTCATAACCCATGGTTCCATACTGATACACGTATCCAGATGGAAGGGTAATCTTGATTGCATTGCGACCGGTCTCGTTGTAGTTCCTGATGTACTCAACCTTCTCAGGCTGCAGCGAGTCAGCAATTGGTGAAACCGAGGTGTTCTCGTCATAAGAAACGCCAGCAGGGAGAAGGTCGACGAAGGTTGGATTCTTCAAATAACGAGCAGGTGAAAGCTCTGACAGTGCAAAGCCAAAGCGAGCACTGAAGCGCTCGTTTGGCATACCAACGTGCTGGTACCAAGAGGACTTGGACAGCCAGACCTTCTCGCTAAATGGAGTAAAGCGAGAAGACCAATTTGCGGAGAAGTTCATTGGGGTCTTAGTGCCGTCAGTATTAACTTTGTTGGCGTTGACCTTGATGATGTTGGTAATAGGCCTATCGCTGTAAACCTCGCCAAATGGATTCATGAACATCATCTGGATGTTGAAATCAATGTTGCTGGCTGGCTGCAGGGTTACGTTCTTGAAGTAAATACCAATCTTCTTGTACTGAGGAGATACAGCGGAAGCATTGGATGGGTCAAGCGTACCCTGGTTGATCTGGTCCAGATAGGACTGCAGCTGCTGCTTGCTTGCCGAATTCATGTCAGCGCGGTAAAGCCAGTTTGCTCCATTTTTCGTAGTTGGAATGATGTCGTAGCTGCCGTCTGCCTTGTAGCCACGGACCTCAATCTGGTCCATGGAGAGTCCGACTCGCTGGCCAACTGCAATAAGGTTGCCGGTCAGCGCAGTCATGAAAAGACGGTTGTCAGTGTTGGCAACATCCTCGATGAACTCGATGTCGGTGAGTGGGGTGTCCAGTTTGTTGACCAGCTTGATAGTGTAATCAAGCTTCCTAACAGCAAGACCGTTCTTGTCAAACTGAATGGTTACTGGACCGCGCTTGCTGAGCATACCATTGCCGCTGAAATCATTACCAGCAAGACGGAATTGTTTAGAGTCGTCATCAAAGTTGTGCTCGTTGCCAGGAACCTGACCAACAGTCTCTTCTGCAGCACTTGGGTTGTAAGGAATACCCTGAAGTGTTGCAGTGTTGTTGAAGATTACGCGATTAGTGCCATCGAGGTAGCGAGCGCCTGGGAAAGAAAGCTTGAGCTGGGAATATCCAGGAAGGTTATCTCTGATGTAGTCATTGAGAACGGTGGTTCCTGCAGGAATATCAAATTTGAGGGTTACGGTACGTCCATCTGGGCTGAGCGTCCAGTTGGGGTTCTTAGCTGGGTCAAAGTGAGCGGTAACGGTTTGACCTGCTGCATTTACGTACGTAGGAAGGGTATCGGTGATGATGATGGAGCGATAAGCACGATGATACTGGAAAAGCCTAAAGCTGAAGATAACGTCTGAGGTCTTGTCATTAGAAAGAGCGGACGAATCACCTGGGGCATTAATGCCACCGTACAGGAGCTGATCATTAGTCTCCTCACCTGCAACCTGCTTCATGAGCCAAGGCTTGTCATAGGTGATGGAGTATGTCTGATCAGGCATGTTAGCAAGCTCGGTGCCGTCTGCATTGTACACACGAACAACTGGCTTGAGCTGGAAATCTGCTGGGGTAACCAAGTACCTAAAACTCATAACATAAGGGAGCTCCAGCTTAACGGTGGTATCGATAGTATTGAGGTACAGGCGCTTAATGGTCCTACCATCAGGGGTAACGATGGTCTCCTCGCGCTTGATAATAGGCTGTGTAGCTGCTGCTGGAGTAGCAAAGTTATCAAGATAGGTATCAGGAGTAATGTTGTTAGTATTGTTGATATCCGTAGAGGACTGCTTGGTGTTTACCTCAATCTCCAGGTAAAGACCGTCGATTGGCTTATGGAGGCCGGTTGCGTCAATCTCGATACCTGTGGAGATGTTTTCATTGTCCTTAACGGTTGTGGGTGAAGTGGGCTTGAGATTAACAGTAAGTTCTCCGTCAGCGCCAAAATCAATGTTCTGCGACAACGGATAGGTCACTGCCTTTGCAACAGTGCTTGTACCCAAAATAATGATACCGGTGAGCATCATTATTGCTGCAAACATAGTTGCAAACGACTTCTTAAAGTTGCTCATATCAACCCCATCTTTCCTATCGAACATACCCCTGGAGATATATAAAGCTCCACTAAACATACTAATGGTTTTTGACAAAATATTTAAAGAAATATCGTGTTCAAATAAATTTTTTTATTTCAATCTTGGACAAAGACTTTGAAAACTGACTAAATTGCGCTCAATTAATGCTACAAAGTGCGTAGATTTAACTTCATTACTCCTGGCGAGAAAAACGTGCACACCAAGCCATTCTTTTTTCCATTTCTTTTATGCTCCTTCAAAAAACTGGCTGGCGTATACGCGTCAGCCAAGAATAATTCTTCGGTCAGTACTTTCTGCAAAAAATGATACTGGAATGAGTACATATCAACAATAAACAGACATCTCTATGAATAAATAATCAAATTAACTCCATAGTTTTCTTCACTTTTGAGGCTGGGAGCGGTCTTCACTTTTGGGGCCGGGAGCGATCTTCAGCGAGCTGCCAAAACCGTAGGGTTTCTCGCCAAAATGTTGTGGATACAACAAATGAGCGTAACAAACAAACGTAAAATAGAGTTACTGCTAAGCAATCTGCAGGTAAAATTAAACAAACTGCTGTTGGACACTATGGGAGAGTCGTGCCAGAACGAACCTACATTTCCAGATCAACTCACCTGATGGGCGCAACTATCACCATCTCTTTATTGCCACCTTCCAATGATGCGCATGCAGAGCTCTCCACACAGCAGCCACAAAACTTGAAGACAGACTGCCTCGCAGAACAGCTACTTGACGATGTCTTTGAACTCCTTAACATCTATAACCAGCGGTTTAGCGCAAATGACGCCAATTCTGAGCTTATGCAGATCAATCATGCAGCAGGCAAACATCCTGTCCCCGTTGACCTCGAGCTGTTTGAGCTCATTCAGATTGGCAAAGAACAAAGCCTTATACCTGCAAGTCATTTAAACATTGCACTTGGTCCCTTGGTACAAACCTGGCGAATCGGCTTTGCTGACGCGCGCATTCCAAATAACGCCGAGGTCACGCACGCGCTGTCGCTTACTGATCCACAACTCATTGAATTGGATC
>JABZHK010000102.1:0-4556 GCA_015258885.1 Atopobium sp. | reverse complement strand
AAGAATAGTGTTCCTCAGCGCGTTGTATCTCGAGTTAAAAAAGCGCTTGAGTTGTGGAGCGGCTCTGAGATAAGACAAGAAGCCCTTGCTCATGACGTGGTTATTGCGGAGTCTCCTTTTACTCTGCAGGTTAATTCTGAATATGGGAACTATGTAGAAGGAGCCATCGATCTTCTCGCCTATAATAAGGGAAGTAAAGATGCGCTGGTAGTTGACTATAAAACAGGCGATAAGGGCCTTAGTGCAACTCAGATTTACGAGCATCATCAGATGCAGGCAAACTTCTATGCCTACGTTTTGATGCAACGTGGATTTACCAAGGTTGAATGCGCATTTGTCTGTGTTGAGGTTGAAGAAGCTGGTCAGCCACATGTTGCTCGTTACATATTTGATGTAAACCATCAACCACGGCTTTAAGGAGGCAAGAACGTGCCTTTTGCACATGTTGTTTTAGACATACCAACTCGTGCTCTTTCTGGCACGTTTGATTACGCCATTCCAGAATCTTTGGAAGAAACTGCGGTTGTAGGAACAACAGTCTTGGTGCCGTTTTCTCACAGGCAAGTGGTTGGTTATGTCGTAGGTATTTCAGACAACGTGTCTTTAGGTTTAGATGTTTCGCGCGTTCTTCCAATAACACAAGTTCTAGCAGATTCAGCATTTGATGAGCAGTCTGCTCAGGTAGCAGAATGGATGAGCAAAGAGTATGCCTGCAGTTATGCAGACGCCTTACATCCATTCTTAGCTCCTGGTCAAAAGGTTAAAGTCACCAGAAAAGACGCGGATTCTCCCTGGCAGCTTGTTTGCGAGAAGTCCGGTCCTGTTGATGAGCGCTGGGCTGAGCTGACAGAAAAGGCGGCTGACTTTACGCCTTCGGCAAATGCAAGCAAGCAACGTTCGGTACTTGAGGCTCTGGTGCAAGGCGCCATGAGGTTATCCGAGCTCTCGGCTATCATTCCAGGAGCGCGTAGTGCGGTTACTGCGCTGCAGAAAAAAGGCATTATTGAGGTGCGCACACAGCGACAAATCCGTGGAAGCCATGATGGTCTGGGAACCACGCTTTCAAGTGGCGTAGCACCTCGTCCTCAGCAACTTACTGAGGGGCAAGAGTCTGCTCTTGCAGCAATCGAGGCTGCACAAACTGCTGCTCAGGGCGATGTCGTGCTCATTGATGGCGTAACGGGTTCGGGTAAAACCGAGGTGTATCTCTCTGCTATTGAGAAGACCTTAGCAGCTGGCAAGGGTGCTGTGGTGCTTGTCCCTGAGATTTCTCTTACCGCGCAAACAGTTGGCCGATTCCGTTCGCGTTTTGGCGAGCAGGTAGCCGTTCTTCACTCAAAGCTTTCGCTTGGCGAGCGCTTTGATCAGTGGGATTTAATCAGACAGGGTAGAGCTCGCGTGGTAGTAGGTGCACGATCTGCTCTGTTTGCGCCCATCCAAAACCTCGGACTGTACATCATTGACGAGGAACACGAGGCTTCATACAAGCAAGATTCGCTCCCACGCTATCACGCAAGAGAAGTTGCTGCTCAGATGGCTCGCCTGCGCGGAGCCGCGCTGGTACTTGGCTCTGCAACACCATCGCTTGAGAGTCTCTATCGAACAGCTCAAGGAAGCTGGCGTGACGCTAACTGGACGCGCGTCGCCATGACCGAGCGTCCTGGTGTGGCGGTGCTCCCGCAGGTCCAGGTAGTTGATATGGCTTCCCAGTTCAAAAACGGAGGCAGATCGGTCTTCTCGGCAGCTCTTGCTCTTGCACTGCAAGAAACAACAGAGCGTGGCGAGAAAAGCGTTCTACTCCTTAATCGCCGCGGTTTTGCAAACTTTTTGATGTGTCGCGAGTGTGGTTGTGTACCCGAGTGTCCGCATTGCTCGACGTCTCTCACGTATCATGAGCGCACGCATTCTCTGGTTTGTCACAGTTGCGGCAGACAGTGGTCTCAGCATGCGTATCCTAACCCCTCCAGCAAATGTCCAAACTGCGGCAGCCGTTATATGGGTGCATATGGTGTGGGAACACAGCGTGTAGAAGATGAGCTCAAGCTTCTGCTTGGCAGCGATGCGCCAATTATTCGTATGGACGCCGATACCACGGCCAAAAAGGGCGAACATCAGCGTCTTCTTGAGCTTTTTGATGCAACTCCTGGAGCGGTGCTCATTGGTACGCAAATGATTGCAAAGGGTCTGGATTTTCCTGATGTCACCTTAGTTGGTGTTATCAATGCCGATACCATGCTTAAGCTGCCAGATTTTAGGGCGGCAGAGAGAACATTCGACTTGCTAGAGCAGGTTGCTGGTCGTGCGGGCAGGGGAGAAAAGCCAGGTAAGGTCATCTTTCAGTCGTACTGGTCAACACATCCTGCTATTGCTTCTGTTGTGACCCATGACAGACGCCCGTTTCTTGATGCAGAACTTAAAGAGAGAAGAGAGGGGGCTTATCCGCCCTTCTCGCGCTTGTCTAACGTGCTTTTCTGGGGCGCTTCAGAAAAAGAAGTTCGTCGCGTAGCAGATCAGATGGCGGAGGCTTTGCATGCAAAGTTAGATTCACAATCCGGATGGGAGATTTTGGGCCCCGCTGATTGTGTAAAAGCAAAGGTAAAAGATAAGTACCGCAGACACATTTTAGTAAAATCTCCCGTAGATGCTCAGGTAGGAGAAATTCTTTCTGAATGTGCTGCTTCACTTGATAAAAGAGTGGGTATCAACATGACATTAGATGTTGATGCTTACGACATGATGTAAGGAAAGTTATGAGTTCTGAAGCTGATGATATGGTACTTTGGCCAGACCCTCGTCTGAGCCAAGAGTGCGAAGAGATTGACGATATTAACGACGACGTCCGTAAGATGGCCGTGCATATGCTCAAGGTTATGTATGCCACCGACGGCGTTGGTCTTGCGGGTCCTCAGGTTGGCTACATGAAGCGCATGGTAGTCATCGATGTTGATTACCCTAACGGTCAAGAGAACCCTTTTGTGCTCATTAATCCAGAGATTAAAGTTGCAGATGGTGAGCCTCGTGTATATGAAGAGGGCTGCCTTTCGTTCCCAGGCATTACCGTTCCGGTTACGCGCCCAAGCCACGTTGTCGTTCACGCATATAACCTTGATGGCGATCTGATGCGCTATGAAGCAGAGGGAGACCTTCTCGCCGTCTGTCTACAGCATGAGATTGACCACATTAATGGCGTAACCATGCCTGATCACCTGGGACCAGGTGCTCGTATGGAGACGCTGCAGGAGTACAAAGAGGCGTTGGCTTCTGGTGCCCGTCCTGGTCAAACAGACTATTAGGAGTTGACATGCGCGTAGTCTTTATGGGAACTCCAGACTTTGCTGTTCCGTCGCTCAAAAAACTTGCTCATGACCATCAGGTAGCTTTGGTTATTACAAGGCCAGATGCCGTTCGTGGTCGTGGTAAAACGCTTGAGCCGTCTCCCGTAAAACAATGCGCACAAGAACTTGGATTGCCTGTTCTTGAGGCAAATCGCATGACTCCAGAAGTAATTTCTGCTATGCGTGAAGCACAACCAGAGGCACTTTGCGTAGTTGCTTTTGGCTGCATTTTGCCTGATGAGGTTATCTCTCTTGCGCCTTACGGTGCTCTGAACGTACATGCATCACTGCTGCCTCGCTGGCGAGGAGCTGCTCCAATTCAGCGCGCTATTCTTGCAGGTGATGCTGTTGCTGGCGTTTCTATCATGAAAATTGCTCATGAACTTGACGCAGGAGATTGGTGCAAGCAAGCATCGTGTGAGGTAGGCTCCAAAAATACCGAGCAGCTCACTGATGCACTGGCACAGCTAGGTGCCGATGCTCTGTCACAGGTTCTTTCTGAGCTCAAGGAAGGCTCTCTTGAGTGGCAGGAACAAGATGAGCGAGAAGTAACGTTTGCTCCTAAAGTTACCAAGCAAGAAATGAAGCTTGCTCCAGAAGATTCAGCCCAGGTAAATGCGTTGAGGGTTCAAGCCTCGTCTGATACAGCTCCTGCTCGCGTGTCTGTTGGTGGTAGGTCTTTGCGTGTTCTCTCCGCTCAGGTAGCACCAAGTGAAGCCTCTGTTGCCCAAGGTCAGGTTGCTGTTCAAGATCATAGGTTGTTCCTTGGCTGTGCTGAAGGAACTCTTGAGCTTCTTGAGGTGCGTCCAGATGGCAAGCGCTCTATGGATGCTAAATCATTTGCCGCAGGACTTCAGAAGTCCCAGATGACCTGGCAGATGCTTCAATAATGGCCACCTTAACTCCTGCTCGAAGAGTGGCCTATCAGGCATTTTTTGAGTGCAGACGCAATAATCTACGTATTCGTGATTACTTACGAGAGTCAAAAGATTTCTCAGAGCTTTCTGTACAAGATAAAGCTTTTGCTACTCGTCTTGCACTGGGAGCAACGCTCACCAAAGGCAAACTTGATGAGGCTCTAAAGAATCATCTTAAGTCAGGTATTCATCTAGAGCCAAAGGTACAGGACGCTCTCCGCATTGCTGTATTTGAGGTTTTATATTTAGAGACTAGACGTGACGCCGCCATTAGCCAAGGTGTTGAGCTGGTCAAGTCTATCTC
>JABZHK010000101.1:0-4595 GCA_015258885.1 Atopobium sp. | reverse complement strand
CAACGTCGGCGTTAGTACCCTTCTTCCAAGAGCCATAAACGCCGTTGGAGATGTAGCTCCAACCGTAGAACTCATCAGTGACATGCTTGTTGTTTGGGTTCCTTGTGTCGAGAAGACCGTTCATTGGCCTAATGCCATCGTATCCGCCAAGAATTGGACCAAGGTCAACCTTGATGGAAGTGATAGAGGTATTGATATCAAGGCCAAGGGCGGTGTTGGTGATAAGTGCTGAGACACCAGATTTACGCAAGATGCTTGGATCAGCAGTTCCGCTCGTACCGTCTGATGCGGTCCAGTGGATTGGACCATAGGTCATACCAGCCTTATAAGGGATGGTGACGCCGCGAATGATAGCGGTCTGATTCTGGTCGATGGTCATCTCGAGCGTCTTTGGTGCGGTGTCCGTGGAGAGCTCGTTCTTGATGAGATAGGTGCCAAGACGAACGTTGTACGTATCGTTTTTCTTGTATGCCCAGTTAGGAGCTGTATCGACAAGGGCGTGCGTGGTAAGACGCTCTGGGTTAAGGCCGTCAATTACGGTAACCTTAAGCGTAGAAGAAGCGTTTGCGGAGGTACGGTTGACGTTTGGAGTGTCATTCCAAACGGACATAGTGAGGTTCTTAATGGTGACGTTAAAGGTTGAGTTGTTAGGTCTGGTGCTTGAAGCGGGAACCTTAATCTGTGGCTTAAAGGTTGGGGTGCCTGCGTAAGAGCCTGGCTCGTTCCACTCAACTGTTGCGGTCTTGTTAGTACCATCATCGGTGGTAGAAACAATGGTTCCTGCGGTGTTGTAGAGGCTGGTCTCGTTGACACCAACTAGCTCCATATCGCTTGGGTAGACAACCTGAACCGTAGTCTTGCTGTTTGCCTCGGTGAGTACCTTAGAGCCTGTGGTAGAAACCTGCAGGGTAGAGGTGGTGCCACCCTTAGAGAGAACCTCGGTGGACTGATCAGCCCAGAAACCATAGGTCATGGCGTCAGCTGCAGTAACAGATGAGGTATGTGGATCAATGTTTTGTGTTGCAGCGGTGCTCAAGCTAACGCGGATTGCGTTTGCAATAACCTGGCTTGCGCTCTGGTTCTCAACAGCATCGTCAAGCTTGAACTGAATTTCTCTCGTGGAAGAGACCTGAGTGAGGCCGTTTTTGGTCATGTAGACCAGATCACCACTGCGGTTCTTCTCGGAACTTGCGCCAGGATAGCCGTAAGGAAGGGTTCCCGTTCCCGTAGGTGTGGTAACCAGGTCAGAGAAGCTGGTGTTTGAGATGCCACCAACGGTAAACGTTGCACCTGGAAGACCTGTGACATAGAGTCCGTCTCCAAACCTCACGTTGAGGTAGGTTGGCGAGAACTGCAGCGAGGCAGGGATTGTGTAGCCAACATTCAAGGCGTAGGTGACTCCCGCCTTTAGAGCAGGGGTTTGACCTGCAAGAAGGTCAGCAACTTGGGCGTGAGTCGACGCATCTTCAATGCTCAGAGCATTGATTTGAAGACCTGTGGTGTCTTCTGCGTAAGCTACGCTAAGGTTGGGCAGCAATGCTGCGACGAATGCAACGGCAGCTAAAAGCAACCCCGCTACAATCCTTGCCTTACTTTTCATAGCACATCCTAACTAGAGCGATACAGAACCAATCACTTTCTTTCTTACTTATTCTTACGACGCTTAGTAATGCCAAGTGAAGTCATTACAGCGGTCATACCAGCGAGAAGTGCAGCAAGAGGTGCTGCAGCAGAAGCATCTCCGGTGTATGGAGTCTTCTGCTTCTTTTTCTTAGATGGCTTAGTTGGAGTAGAAGGAGTCTCTGGAGTCTCATCCTCTGCAACCGTAATGGTTAGCTGGATTGTGTCGTTATCAGTTGCAACGGCGTCCTTACCATCTGGCCACTGGACACCATTCCAGGTGAACGAGAAGACCTTGCGGTTGCCAGCTGCGGAATCAGCAATAGCACTGAAGGAGCCGGTAACGGTGCCGACAGCGGTGAGCTGGGTGCCTGCAGCAACATTGGAGTCAATGGTGACGCTAGGAATGGTGAGCTTCATCCAGCCATCGTTGGCACTTGCCTCATCAACAATGCGCTCGAGGTCAGAGTACGTTCTAATGGAGGAAGGATCGCTGAGCTCAAAGGTGACGGTAACCGTACGACCGTTGACCTGAACATCGCTGACCTTAAAGCCGCTACCAAAGTTGGAAGCCTGGATGGTGTTGGCATCAAGGTTGCTTGGAAGCGTCATTCCCTCAGGAACGGTCAGAGTTGCTGTGAACTTGAATTTCAGGTTGCTCAGCGTAATGGTGTCGTGGTTGGTATTAGGGTAGGCGCGCTCAATGTTGTTCATCTGCTCTTGGATAGAGGAAGCAAGAATTGAACCAGTGAGGTTAAAGGTAGAACCTGCCTTCATAGTGATTACCTGGTCATGCTCGGTATTCTCGTCAGCAAGCATATCTGCAGGAAGGTTCATCTCAATTGGGTTGTTCACAATCAGAGTCTGCTGAATGCCAGTACCACGAGGGTCTCTGCTTGCAGCAATCTGAACGCCGTTCCAAGAAAGTTCGAACTTCTTGGTGACGTTGGTGACGGTGTTCTTTGCAAAAGATTCAAAGGTGCCAGTAAGAGTACCTGTAGCGGTGAGCTCCTGACCATTGGTTACCTGAGTTGGGTCAAGTGTGAGACCATCAACAGTTACGGTAAGAGGTCTTGCAATTTCTGCGGTAGCTGCATCGTCTTTGCCAACTGTCTCGACAGCGTCTTTGAGCTGCTTGTAGTTGGTGTACGTGCCCTTAAGCTTCAGGGTAACGGTAACTTCCTGACCGTTGACGGAAACGTTTGTAACCTCAAAGAGGTCACCAAGGCCAGAGGTGGTTACTGTTGGATTAGCTGGAACAACAACGCCAGCAGGAAGCGTGAGCTTTGCAGTAAAGGTAGAAGTTGTGCCAGAAAGCGTAATCTTGGTTAGGTCGTCGAGGCCGCCAGCAATGCCATTCTCAAAAGCGCTCATCTGATTAATGACGGAAGTGGCGTCAATAGCGCCTGTAAGACTGAAGCTCTTATCGTTAGAAACTTCCTTGATCTGAGTGGTGTTGCTCTGAGAGTCACTCCACATATCAGCAGGAAGATCGCTCGTAAGCTCTACTCTCTGGATGGAAGGATCTTCTTTCCACTTGAGATAGTAGGTGACATCGTTAGTAAGCGTTGCGCCACCGTTAATGGTTGCAGGGGAGTTACCTGCAGCGTCGGTGAACCAGTAGTGGTAGTTCTGACCAAAAACCATACCAAGGAAAGTTATTGGTTCATCTGTGTTATCCAAAACGTAATTCTCTAGTGTTGCAATCTCTGTATAAGCGGTATTAGTGTTGGTGCTGGTTGAGCTTGCAATTCCAGCAGTTGTAGCGCTGAGAGTGTTACCGCTAAGGTTTTGAAGCAGTGCATTGATATTGGTTTGCTCAGCAACAGTTGGGTGAGTTTTGATAGTTGCAACTTCACCGCCGTTTGCATCGGTGGTGATGTCAAAGACGTTTGGATTCTGCTTAAAGACGCTGTTTGCAGAGAAAGTTCCACCATTTGCCGAGAAGGACACGGTAAGGTGCTGCTCCTCCCAGTCTGCGTACAAATCAACGGTATCGGTACCTGCAGGAACAGCAAGGCTGGAATTAGCCGCTACCTCATCGCCAGCGCCGTTTGCCTGAGTGGTCCAGCGCTTGAAGGTTTTACCTGCAATGTTGAAGTTGCTGTCGCGATTGTTAACGTCAGTGTTAGAAAGAACGTTAACGGTGCGACCAGCGTTTGTAGCAACGCGCTCAATAACGGTAACGCCGTTGCCGTTGTGATACCTGACATAGAGCCAAGCAGTGTTGGCCTTCCAATGTGGATAGACTGTCATGTCAGAGGTGACCTGGGTATCAGCGGTGAACTGGTGCTCGGTACCAGCAGCGTCGGTGTAGTACCAGCCGTCAAACTCCTGACCACTTGCATAAGGATCTGCAGGTAGGGTAGTGGAGCCTTCTGCTACAGAAGAAGCGGTTGCAAGAGAGTTGCCGCGCATAGCAAGAGCAGTCTTGTTAGCAGTAGTGCCGTCAGCAAATGTTGGGTTGATGCCGGTAACGCCTGGGGTGTTGAGGTCAAAGGTAACGGTTGCAGCAGGTGCCCAAACGTGCTTCTGACCATCGCTTGAAGCGTTAGCAACTGGGTAGGTATAGGTTGCTCCGTTAGCATTAATGAGGCTCAGAGAGTTAGTTGATGGGTCAGCAAGGGTAAAGAGCGAGAGGACCTCGTTGCCGTTAGCTGCACCGTTTGTAGGGATAGTGCTACCAAAGCCACTGTTGTAGCTTGGTGCGTATTTGATCAGGTAAGAGCCGCCAACAACGTTGTAGTTCTGACGAGTTTGGCCAGCGCCGTTATCGGAGTTCTTGGTAGCAGGGGTTTCTACCAGGCTGTTTCCGGTGAATTGGATGGAGCCGTTAGTCTGGGCTCCAAAGAGGGCGCCAGAGTTACGACCGTCTCCCTTAATGGTGGAGTTGTTAATGATGACATCACCAGTGTTGACGTTAAGACCGCCAGTTCCACCGTTGGTGAAGTTAAGGGTTGAGTTAGTAACGTTTA
>JABZHK010000100.1:0-4619 GCA_015258885.1 Atopobium sp. | reverse complement strand
TGCTACAACCGAGGGCGACGTCGACGCCGCAGACGACGGCAACGTCGAGAAGGACAGTGATTTCCGTGCGTAAAACGGCCACTTTATTTGCGAAGACAACAGCCAGCGCCGCTGCTCACAAGACACGTGCACTTCTTGTGCATGCTGCATTGTATGTTGTAGCGTTGACTCTAGTCTGGTGGGCACTGCTGCCAGCAATCGCTCAGGCGTACGTTGACCCGTCAGTTATGACCTACACCATCCAGGCACTGGCAGCAGTTGTAGTTGCGCTCTCTGCGGTCCTTGGCGTTGCGTTTAGACGTTCTCGTAAGGTGCTCTTCCGTCTGCTTAAGATTGATGAGAACGCCAATAAGATTGTCGAAGGCAAAGTTCACAAGGTTGACGCCAAAGGTGCTGAAGCTGCAAACACTCAGATGAAAGAAATCCTTGCAGCAGAGACTGTTCGTCTCAAAGAACAAAAAGAAGGCACCCTCAAACCTAAGGGTCGCATTGGAGTTGCATTTCTTATTTCACTCTTTACTGTCTTTACTATCTTGGTCGTAGCCCCACTTGAGCTGGTGGCAAGCAATGCGCGAGACCTTTCTTTCAACCTCAACGATGTTGCAGGTCCCGTTATTATTGCAGGTCTTATCCTTACGATCATTCTTACAGTGCTTCTATCACTCCTGCGTAAGCGTGTGTTTAACGTTGCCGTTGCATTTGTAGGCGCCGTCGGTGTGGCGTCATACGTTCAGGCAGTATTCTTGAACGGTGGTATGCCACTTGCAGATGGTCACGAGGTTATTTGGTCAGATTTCACAACCCAAATGATTGTCTCTGGCCTCATCTGGCTGGCAATCATTGCAGCTGCAGTGGCCTTCTCGCTCCTAAAAGCACGTCAGCTTAGAACAGGTCTTCTAGTAACCGCAACCGCTCTTATCATTGTCCAGACAGTGGGCGTTGCAAGTCTCTGGGGTCCTGCAATCGCAGCGTCGATAGATGCTCATGCCGAAAACCAGCAGGTTATCGCAACGCGCGAGGGCCTCTACAACGTTTCCTCCAAGAAGAACGTCGTGGTGTTTGTCCTTGATACTACCGACACCGCCTTTGTTCAGAGACTCTACGATGAACGTCCAGAGACATTTGCCGGTTTAACAGGATTTACGTGGTATAGAAACTCTGTAGGTTCTATGATTCCTACTCGATATGGTGTACCATCGCTGCTTTTTGGAACACGTCCTCAGCCTGGCGAGAATTTCAACGAGTTTGTTTATAACTGGGCACAGAGTGATCAGTATCTCAGGGATATCCAGAATGCTGGATTTGAGGCTGGCCTGTACACCGACCAGCTCAATTACAACCGTTATAGAGGAACAGCTCAGAAATATTCCGTTAACTACCATCCACCTGTTGGTAGGGGACTTGATAATCAGCTGGATGTTTTTGGTGCACTGCGCATTCTCTATAAGACGGCGTTCTGCAGGGACATGCCTTGGGTGTTTAAGCCTCGATTCTGGTATTATACCGAGGATCTTAATATGCGCATGCGCAAGTCAGTCAACATGGACGAAGTTGATCTCTCTTCACAGCCATACACCGAGGACGATCTCAAGTATTATCAGGAGTTGCAGCACTACGGACTCTCGATTGACAATACTGGTCAGAACGGTTCATTCCGTTTCATTCATCTGTTTGGCTCGCATCCACCTTACACGCTTGATCGCAACGTTGAGCGCACTGAAGATCCAAGCAAGCAAAACGTTGACGAGCAAACCATCGCGGCTTACAGAATTGTTGAAGCCTACATCGCTGAGCTCAAGCGTTTGGGAGTGTATGAGAATACGTCTTTCATCATTACCGCTGACCATGGTGATTGGTACTTGACGGGCGGCGATATTCAGACACCTTCCGCTCCAGTAATCATGTACAAGCCTGCAGGTCAGACTGCTGAAGAGGCGGCTCAGCCTATGCAGATTTCTGACGCACCTGTCTGGCACTACGATATCTTGGCGCAGACGCTTAAGGACATGGGTGTTGATCAGCAGACACTATCCAACTACACCACACCTCTCGATGAGGTCCACGAGGGAGATGTTCGTCCTCGCTACTACATCGAGACTATTTCAAATGGCAAGCGAGACATCTTTGTTAGGGAGTTTGTCATCAACGGCAATGCTAATGACATGAAAGACTGGAGTCTTACGGGCAACGAATGGCCTGTTGAACCATGGCACGACTAAGTTAGGTGTCCGGCAACAGCCCACTGGCGAGAAACCCGGTGTACTCACCGTAGAGAAATCCAACTACAAGAAAAGCCGCGTCCACATGAACTGCCTCCCATTTCTTGGACATAAGAAATGGGAGGCTTTTTATGCGTATGGATCGTAGGGTAAAGTACGATGTAGAGGTGAGGAGAAAGGCAGCAGAGCTCTTTGCTTCCGGTATGGGATCTTGTACGGTTGCAAGTACTCTTTCTGTTTCACTCTCAGCTGTAAAAACATGGCACTATATATACCACGCGTTTGGAAGCGAGGTGCTACTGACCATGGATGGCAAGCAGGCTAAATACACCTACGAGCAAAAAGTTGCTGCAGCAAGAGCTGTTATTGAGGGCGGCATGACAAGGACTGAGGCAATGGCCGAGTTTAAGATTATGTCGCTGGCGCCACTTAAGAGCTGGTGCAAGCTCTATCGTACAGGTGGCGCAGAGGCTCTTAAGCCAAAACCAAAAGGAAGACCTAAAGGTTCTAAGTCCAAGCCACAGAAACGCACCCGCGAGCAGGAACTTGAGGAGCGCTGCCGCAGGCTCGAGACCGAGGTAGCCTACTTAAAAAAATTGCGCGCCCTGGTCGAGAAAGACGAGCTCTGACCGGGGTAAAGGCTAAGATTGTGAGCGCTTTGTGCAGTGAGGGGTACTTTTTGTCCTATTTGCTGGAGTGCTCAGGACTTGCAAGGTCTACCTACTACTATGCACTAGCTCACCCAGTAAAGCCAACACGCCCAGAGCTACACCGCGCGGTTGCAGAGATTTTCTCGCGTACTACAAACGGTTGTGGTCACAGACAGATAGCCATGTGTCTGCGCGCTGAGCTGGGTGTAAGAATCGCCGACAAGACTGTTCTTAAAATCATGCGTGAGATGGGTATTCGCTGTAAGATACGACGTGAGACAGACTATCACCGCTATAGCTCCTATAAAGGTGTTGTCGGCAAGACCTTTGAAAACGTCATAGGACGCGACTTTTCTGCCGATGGACCATGGAAGAAGATGGGTACCGACGTCACAGAGTTCAAGCAGACGTGGGGCAAGGCATACTTTGCTCCCGTCTATGACTTTGGAAGCAAAGAGATTGTCGCATGGAGTGTGTCGAGGGGTCCAAACATGGTTCAGCAAATAGCTCTTCTCGATCAACTTTTAGCGAAGATACCTAAAGGCACAACTCCGATTCTGCACAGCGATATGGGCTGGCAGTATCAGCACAGCACATGGTGCAGACGACTAAAAGATGCAGGAATTGTCCAGAGCATGTCCAGGAAGGGTAACTGCATAGACAACGGTGCCACCGAACAGGTCTTTGGTCATCTGAAAGACGAGTTTTTCCGAGGAAGAACGTGGCCTAACTTTGAGTCTTTCAAAGCTGATTTGGACGCATATGTTATGTACTGGAACACACAAAGGCGTCAGGTTAAACTAAAAGGACTGACCCCGGAGGAGTTCCGGAATCAGTCCTTAGTGGCCTAGGTCTTTATTAAATTCGTCCAAGTTTTGGGACGCAGTTCAAAGAGGGCGGCTGTTTTTCTTGGACAAGACGTTTTTCTCGCCAGGTGTTACTCCCCTAGCATGGTTTGAAGATCATAACCAAAGGACTTAACAAACTCGTAAGCGTCCTTCTGCCAATCCTCTTTGAAGACACCAGGGGCGGTCTCGAAGAAGCTTGAGTCCATGTAGCGAATAATAATGAAGTTGCTGTTTGGCTGGTCAAAGCCATTGCCCCTGCTGAAATCGATTCCGTGACCAGTATTTCTTCTCATCGCGGCCTCAAGAATAGGAACTGTAAGCTCGTTGACGGGAACTACGATATCTGCCCTATCAAAGAAGCCACCCTTCTCTTTAGTGAAGACAAAGAGATTGTTGAGTGCGCCACCTGCAACGCACTGAACTCGGCGAATATCAGAAAGCTTGACCTGATGCTTTGCGCCGGAAATTACGCCGTTTGCGATTGTGATCTTTTTCTCTTTGAGGCTGAACCCGAGCTTAGTGTTTAACGTATCAAGGTTATTAGGGAACTCAGTAGTAAGCTTATTGGCTGCAAAAGCGAGGATGATAGTCTTTGTATCTAGGATGTTGTGTCCAAATCCACGAAGCTTAAGGTCTGTGTCAATGCTAACGAGATTATGGCCGTCGTTATCCTTAAAGGTAATCTCGTAAGGACCGTTTGAGCTGCAATAATTCAGTAAGAAGGTTGAACCGACCTCTGAAAACAAAACCTTGACCTCTGGCTTTCCATTACCTGGAACATAAGCCAGACCATCTTTTGTAACGGTATAAGAATATTTATCGTCGCACTTAATTGATACCTGTCGATCCTCAAAAATGCTTCTCATATACCTTTTACCTCCACGTTTTGCAGTACAGGAAAT